>JBKOXY010000227.1:0-2714 GCA_046725125.1 Pseudomonadota bacterium
TCCGGGAGAAATCCCAACAGGGCCTGAGTCAGCATGAAGACGGAGCCCGCCGCCCACGCTTGGGGCACGTTCGCCCCCAGATACTGAACCGGGAAATTCGTCTCGGTGCGTTCGGCCGCGGTGTAAAGTTCCGGCAGCTGATTGAGCAGGAAATGGCTTGCCGCCACGCTCACGTCATGCGCGACCCGCGCCGCCTCCGCGCCAAAGCCATAGAATTTGAACCCCATGGCGATGAGGGCATTGTCGTGCGGCCACACCGAGCCGGTCTGATAATTGTACGGATTGAATGCGCGATGATCGGCGGACAGCGTGCGAATACCCCAGCCCGTCCACATGTCGGGTGCCATAAGGCGGTCCACCACCTTCTTTGCACGCTCGGGGGGCACGATGCCGCACCACAAACAATGCCCGGGATTGGATGCGACTGTGAGAACCTTTTTCTTGTTGCCGTCGAGCGCATAGACATAGAAGCCCAATTCCTCGTCCCAGAAGGCGTCATTGAACCGCTCGAACAACGCGGCAGCCTTGGCGCGTAACTCCTTCGCGCGGTCTGGTTTGCCGAGCGCATCGAAAGCTTCGGCCATGCGGATCCAAGCATCGTAAACGTAGCCCTGGAGCTCGCACAGCGCCTTCGGTCCCTTCACCAGCGAGCCATCAGGATACATGACCGCATCGCCGGAATCTTTCCAGGCCATGTTCTCGTAACCGACCGGGGAGTGCGTCTGGTACTCCTGAAATCCGTCGCCGTCGCGGTCGCCGTATTTGTCGATCCAGGCGAGGCAGCCTTCCGCCGTCGGCAGATGCCGTTCCAGCAGCGCTTTGTCGCCGGTCGCGCGCCAAGCTCCATGCAGGGTGATGAGATAGAGCGGTGTCGCATCCGCGGTGCCGTAATAAGGGGTGTGCGGGATGAGCTTGAAATGCGCAAGCTCGCCGTAGCGCAATTCATGCAGGATCTTGCCCGGTTCGGCATCGCGGTATGGATCATCGTCCTTGGCTTGCAGCGAGCCCAGAATTTCCAACGCGCCGCGGGCGAATTCCGGATAGATCAGCATATTCTGCAGCGAAACGATCAGACTGTCGCGGCCGAACGGAGCCACGAACCACGGCAGTCCGGCAGCAGGCAGGAACACCATATGGTCCGTGCCCCTGATCGGCAGACGCAGCGCAGCCATGTCCTCCAGCGCCTGGTGAAAGAGACGGTAGAATTCTTCGTTGCTCGTCTCGATCTTGACCACGGTCTCGAGCCATTCCGCCATCGTCGGGTAATGGCGGGATTTGCTACTTTCCCCGAGGCAATCGTGCGGTGCGCGAAGCTGTTGCTCGCTATCCTCAAGCGTATAGGCCAAGCAGGTGTGCCAAGCTTCGCCCGGCTGAAGCGCGACCTCGAAGCTGAGCCGTCCATTGGCGGAAACGGCCTTGCTCGTTGCACGTGACACTGTGATCGTCAGCGAGCGGTGAAAATCGCGGTTCGAATATGCGGTCCGAAGCCGTTGCCGCCGCTCCGACCATTCGGTGGTGATCTGGCCGCGGCGTACGATCTTGCCCGACTTCACCTCGAAAATGTCGGCAAAGTCGCATCGCAGCGCGACTTCGAGCTGAAAGCGTACTGGCTTCAGGGTGTTGTTGGTGACGTCGAGATCTTCGTGCATGCCGCCGATGATCGATCGACTGATCGTGAGGCCGAGGGTGCGCGGCGGGATCGGACCGTCTTCGGTAAGAATGGCTTTATTGGTGAGAAAGATGCGCGCGGCATGATAGTTGACGGCACCGCCGTTCAAGAGCTCCCACGGTTCGCCGTTGGCAAAGATCGCCCAGTTGCTGACAATCCGCGTGTCGAGAAAGTAAAGGCCCTTCTCACTCGGCCAGTTGATCTGCCCGTCCGGCTCGCTGACGAGCACCGTCTGACCCTGATGGATGGCGATTTGGGGGGGGCCAACGTGAACCTTGAATGCCATAGTGTCGTCCTCATCGTTGCACGCGAGGCGCCGGCCGCGTTAACTCGGCACGTCGGGCATCGGGTGAACGCTGGAAACTTAGACGGGTCCTTGCCCGCAGCCTAGAGGAGAGGATAACTCTCCTTCGAAGCGGCATAGATCGGCCCCCTTGCACAGGGGGCGTGGATATTTGCGCCGGAATCCCGGGTGAAATCCTCTGCGGGCATTGGTGAAGGGCGAGATCGCGCGTCTCGCACCGATCATTCAGGCAGCAAAGGCGAGAAAGGCCGCTGACCAGCGCGGCAGGCGAACTGCACTAAGACGTTGGCACCAACAAATCCCTCAGCGGGCCTCGGGCGCGGGACCCCGAGATCCAACGCAACACCGCCGCATGCTCACGCGTTCTAGCCCGCCGCAGGCGAATATTCGGCTAATGGACCCGGCGCGCTTCGGTCCCGCCGCCTGCCCCCATTGCGAACGGATCGCCTGGTGGATTTGTCGCGCGTCAATTGTTTGGTCGCCTTCAGCGCGATCGGCCCCACATTCGCAAGGAACACTTTTTCGTGCGCGCGCGTGAGCGTGTCGATTGCCTGTTTCAACGACAGCCATTTCACGGCCTTAATATCGTACGTCAACTCACGCACCGGCCCGCCGACGGTTCGCATGTGCCAGAACTGGACGATCTTGATGTTGCCGTCGACCGCGTACGACATCGAACCGAGAAATTCGTGAACTGAAACCTGGTGTCCGGTCTCTTCCATCACCTCTCGCCTGGCAGCG
>JBKOXY010000033.1:0-6954 GCA_046725125.1 Pseudomonadota bacterium
GCCGTATCGATGCGCGAGCGAACCGTCTCATAAATCATGTCGGCTTCCCGCGCGCGGGTCGCCTGCCAATGGAAGGCAAAGCCGAGGATCAGGACGACGAATCCGGTGGTGGCCGAGAGCGTGACCGTCAACGCCGTGTCCGACGCCCACGCCGCCAGCGCCTCGGCCCGCCCATGTATGATCGCAAGCTCGCCGTTCGACCCGTGAAAGCTGCGCACCGCCCCATACGCCGGACTACCGTCGGCGAGCGGAATTTCCAGAACGCCGGCGGCAGCACCAAACGTGGTCAGCGGCTGCGCGGGGCCGAGCACGTCGATCAGCCGGCGTCCGACCATCCCGGCCTCGAGCGGCGCGGTCGTGCTGATCGTGCCGTCGGCATTGGTGACGACCTCATGGCGGATGCCGGCGACGATGACGCCGTCGCCGTTGGCAATCAGCACTTGGCGGCCGGGCGCGCGCGCCCAGGTCGGCATCGCGCGTTCGAGCTCGGTCTGCAGCCGACGCTCGGAGCCGGCCTTCGGCTGCTCCAGCCGTTCGAGCCGATCGACGAGGAAATCGGCGCTGCCTTCGATCTGCTTGACGATCTCGCTGATCGCCTGGCGACGATGGTCCAGCACCTGCACGATCGCACCGACGCAGATCGTGAGGAGGAATGCGATGATCAGCGCGGGGACGGCACGTCGCAACGCCGGCTCGGCAGTGAGCAGCCGCCGATAGGCGGGCTTGGCGATCGACTGAGCTAGTCCCTTGATTGAATCAGAACTTACGGACGCGCTCGCGACTTCGGCGCGCGCCATGCCTCGCCTCCGTTCGGGTCCCTATCACCTTCATCGGAAGGATGTGCCGCATCTCTCCGAATCACTTTGATTGGAATCGAAAGATGGCGATTTGTCGAGGGGTTCGTTAACGAATTTGCAAGAATGATGAATCGGTGCTTTGCCCTTGATCGGCAATGCCTTTTGGCCCGAAACCCGCGCCATTCGCGTTCTTGTTTCGTGCCGCCGCGGCGTGCGCGCGTCAGTCCTTGGCAAGCGCGCGTTGCACGATGTCGCTCACGTCGGGTGAAAGTGAAGGCGCTGCCGCTACCCGCCGCAAGGCCGCTTGCGCCCGCGCGCGCCGTGCCGGCTCGAGCATGCGCCAGCTCTTGAGTGCCGACAACAGCCGCGCCGCGACCTGAGGATTCTTGGGATCGAGCGCCAGCACCGTGTCCACGACGAAGTCGTAGCCAGCGCCGTCGGCGCGGTTGAACTCCTTCTGGTTCGCCAGCGCAAACGCGTGGATCAAGGCGCGTACGCGATTGGGATTGGAAAACGAGAAGGCGGGATGGTTGGTGAGCGACTTGACGCGGTCGAGCGTCGCCGGTTCCGGAACAGTGGCCTGCAGCGTGAGCCACTTGTCGACGATCAGCGGATCGTCGGCATAGCGGGCATAAAAATCGTCGAGCGCGGCGGCGCGCTCGGGCACGTCGCACAGCGACAACGTCGAGAGCGCGGCCATGCGGTCGGTCATGTTATTGGCCGCCCGGTACTGTCGCGCGGCGAGCATGATGGCGTCTGGCCGGCGTGTTGCAACAAGAAGGTCGAGACAAGTATTGCGCAACGTGCGGCGTCCGGCGCTGGCGGCGTCGGGCTGGTAGGGCGCGCTTTCGGACAGTCGGCGATAGTGATCGAAGAGAGGCTCGGCGAGGTGGTCGCCGACCGCCGTGCGCAAAGCGGAGCGCGCCGCGAACACGGCATCGGGATCGACATCGCGAGCGATCTCGCGCGCGATGTCCGCCTCGCCAGGAAGCGTCAGCGCAAAGGCGACAAAGGCAGGTTCGAGCGTCCCGTCGGCGAGAATCGCGCCCAGCGCACCGAGGAGGCCCGCATCTTGCCGCACCGCGCCGTTCGCGCGCAAAGCAGCAGTATTGTCGACGAGCAGGCGAGTGGCCAGCGTCTGCAGCGCCTGCCAACGATTGAACGGATCGGCATCGCGGGCGGCGAGGAATCGCAGATCATCGGCGCCAAGATTGGCGACGAGCTTGATCGGCGCGGAAAATCCGCGATTGAGCGAAAGCACCGGCGGTTCGCCGATATCGGCGAACACGAAGGTTTCGGCGGGCTTGGTCAGAGTCAGCACGCCGTGCTCGATTGCGCGCCCATCGCCGAGCTTGAGCCGCAGGTCGCGCCCATTGCGCCCGACGAGTCCGATGGCGAGCGGAACGACCATCGGCTCCTTGCTCGGCTGGCCGGGTGTTGCGGGCACGCTCTGGGCGAGGTCGAGGCGATAGGTCTGTGCGCGCGCATCGTAGCTGCCAGTAGCGACGACCTCGGGCGTGCCGGCCTGGGAGTACCAGAGCATAAATTGCGTGAGGTCCGCGCCTGACACGTCGGCGAAGCATTGCACGAACTGCTCGATGGTCGCCGCCTCGCCGTCGTGGCGGGCGAAATAGAGGTCCATGCCCTTGCGGAAATTCTCCGGGCCGAGCAGGCGCGTGAGCATGCGCACGACCTCGGCGCCCTTCTCGTAGACGGTCGCCGTATAGAAATTGTTGATCTCGCGGTAGACGGTGGGTCGCACGGGATGCGCGAGCGGACCTGCGTCCTCGACGAATTGATGCGCGCGCAGGCCGCGCACGTCGCTAATGCGCTCGACCGCGCGCGAGCGCTGATCGGCTGAAAACTCCTGATCGCGAAAAACCGTGAGCCCTTCCTTGAGGCAGAGCTGAAACCAATCGCGGCAGGTGATGCGGTTGCCGGTCCAATTGTGAAAGTATTCGTGGGCGATGATCGCCTCGATCCGCTCGAAATCGTTGTCGGTCGCGGTCTCGGGCGAGGCAAGCACGTATTTGTCGTTGAAGACGTTGAGACCTTTGTTCTCCATCGCGCCCATGTTGAAGTCCGAGACCGCGACGATCATGAAAATGTCGAGATCGTATTCGCGGCCGAACGCGGTTTCGTCCCAGCGCATGGCGCGCTTGAGCGAGTCCATGGCGTACACGCAGCGCGACTCCTTGCCCGGCTCGACATAGATCCGCAGCGTGACCTCGCGGCCCGATATGGTGCGGAAGCGGTCCTCGACGCAGGCAAGCTTCCCGCCCACCAGCGCGAACAAATATGACGGCTTCGGGAACGGATCGTGCCAGACCGCGAAGTGTCGGTTTGTGCCTGGCACGTCGCCTGATGCAACGAGATTGCCGTTGGCGAGCAGCACCGGTGCGTCGGCCTTCTCGGCCTCGATGCGGGTGGTATAGACCGCCATGACGTCGGGGCGATCCGGGAAATAGGTGATGCGGCGAAAGCCTTCGGCCTCGCATTGCGTGCAATAGATCGCGCCCGAGCGATAGAGGCCCAACAACTGCGTGTTGGCCGATGGGTCGACGACGGTCTCGATCTCCAGCCGGAACCGGCGTTGGGGCGGCTGCGCAATGGTCAGCCGGTCCGGCGTCGCGACGAACTGTTCCGGCGGGAGCGCGGCGCCGTCGAGCTTGAGCGCGCGTAGTTTCAGCGACTCGCCATCGAGCATGAGCGGCGCGGGCGCCGCGCCGTTGCCGTTGGGCCGCAGCGTGAGCGCCGCGCGCACCTCCGTTGCCGTGGGGTCGAGGGAGACGTCGAGCTCCACAGTCTCGACCAGCCAGTCGGGCGGGCGGTAATCCTCAAGATGGACGGGGCGGGCCTCTTCAGTGCGCATATCCGTTCTGCTTTCCGAGAGCCGCTGCGGAACCTTTCACGGTCGCGACCGCGAGGGGACTCCGTAGCAGGCGGCTGGATGGTGACGTTTTTACTCATATACCCTCAATTCGCTTCCTGCTTTAATCGCTTTCCAGGAAGCCGCAACCCATTGTATGGGTGCGCCGACAATTGTGGGAGGAATGTGATGACCATGGTTCGCATGCTTTGGGTTGGCCTCGCCGCGCTGCTTGCCGCAACTTTCGGCGCGCCCGCACCGGCGGTCGCGCAAGATTATCCGAACCAGCGGGTCACCATTGTCGTCCCGTTCGGCGCCGGCAGCGTGACCGACATCATGGCCCGCATCCTGGCCGACGAACTGGCCAAGCGCTGGAACCAACAGGTCGTCGTCGAGAACCGCCCCGGGCTCGCGGGGACGGTGGGTGTCGCGAAGGCTGCGCCCGATGGCTACACCCTGATGCTGACCTCGAACGGGCACACAGTCGCGGCGCTCGTGAACAAGAATCTGCCGTTCGATCCAGTGAAGGATTTTGCGGGCATCACCCGTGTCAGCTCGGCGCCCCTCTACCTGATCATCAACCCCGAAGTGCCGGCAAAGACGCTCAAGGAACTTATCGACCTGGCAAAGGCAAAGCCTGGTACACTCAACTTCTCGTCTCCCGGGCTTGCCAGCACGACCTTCATCGCCGGCGCGCTGTTCAGGAAAGCGGCAGGCATCAATATAGTGCATGTGCCGTTCAAGAGCGCGCCCGATGCGGTGACGGCCGTGGTGCGTGGCGACGCGCAGATGTATTTCGCGCCGGTCAATCTTTCCAAAGAAATGGCCGAGGCCGGCAAGGTGCGCGCGCTTGCGGCCGTGACCGCGCAACGGATTCCGGAGATGCCGAACGTCCCGACGTTCCGAGAGGCCGGATTGGACTACGTCTACGATTCCTGGTTTGGGCTGATGGCGCCGGCAGGGGTACCGCGTCCGATCATCGAAAAGATCAATCACGACGTGGTGCAGATCATCCAATCACCCGAGGCGAAGGCCAAGCTCGCGGCGCAGTTCGTTATCGGCGTGACCGACACACCACAACAATTCGACAAGATCATCCACGACGAAACCGCAAACCTGACCGAGGTCTTTAAGGAAATCACCAACTAGTCGCATTGCACGCCGACGAGGCGGCGCAATAAGGAGCGCATGACGTCGGTCATGCGCTTCTTTGTTTTGCCGCCCACCAGACGCGCAACGTCTCCGCATACGGATTTGCGTTTCGGCAATTGCGGCCGCGTGGGCAGCGACCCACTTCGCGTCGATGCGAAATGCCGCCTCGCTGGTAGCGCGCCCTCGATAGGGGTAGCATGCAGCTCACAACAACAACAGCATGCATCCGGGAGGATTCCATGATGAACCTGCACGATTCTGCCAGGTCCTCGCTCTGCGCCTGCGGCGCATGCCATTCGCCGCCGGCGCTGTCGCGGCGGCAATTTCTGTGCACCACCGCGGCGAGCGTCGCTACCATCTCGGCAGTGGCCGCCACGGCCGGCGGGACGGCCTATGCGCAACAGCCGAGCGGGGCAACCACGCCGGGGCGGGCGATCCTGATCAAAGGCGGCTGCGTACTCAGCCTTGACCGCGCCGTCGGCGACTTCGAGCAGGCCGACGTGCTGATCGAGGGCGGCAAGATTTCCGCCGTGCGCCCGAATATCAGTGCGCCCAGTGCCGAGGTCATCGATGCCTCGCGCATGATCGTCATGCCGGGCTTCGTCGATACCCACCGCCACATGTGGCAGGGCATCCTACGCAACGTCCTGCCCGACGGCTCGCTCGACGATTACATCGCGACCGTGCAGAAGACGTTCGGCGCGAAGTATACGCCCGATGACGTTTATGCCGGCGACTATTTCAGCGCGCTCGGCGCCATCGACAGCGGCGTCACCTGCATTCTCGACTGGTCGCACATCCACAACACGCCGGAGCACACGGACGCCGCCGTCAAGGCGCTCGGCGATTCCGGTGCGCGGGCGGTGTTTGCTTACGGCAATGCGCAGACCGTCGACGGTCGGTGGTGGGAAGCGAAGGGCTCGAAATATCCGAACGACATCGCTCGCCTGCGCAAGCAATATTTCTCCAGCGACGACCAGCTGGTGACGCTGTACCTGGCGGCAGCGTCCGGCTCGCCCGAGCAGATCTTGCCTACGTTCGCCGCCGCGCGCGACGTCGGTGCCCGCATCACCATCCACGTCGGCGTCGGCGAGCGCGGCAGGGTCGGCCTGCTCGAGAAGCTCAACGCGGAAAAGGCGCTGAAATCGGATACCACCTATATCCACTGCTGCACGCTCAATGACACCGAGTGGAAGCTGATCCGCGACACCGGCGGTACAATCTCGATTGCCGGTTACGTCGAGACGCTGATGGGGCACGGCAATCCGCCGATCCAGAAGGCGATCGATACCGGCATCCGGCCGTCGCTGAGTGTGGATGTCGAAACTTCGGTACCTAACGACTTCTTCCAGCAGATGCGCACGATTTTCTCGCTCCAGAAGAACGAGGTCTGGGCACGGCGGTTAGCCGGCGACAAGAATCCGCCGAAGTTCCTCACTGTGCGCGAGGTGCTCGAATTCGCCACTATCGAGGGTGCGCGGGCAAATGGTCTCGACCGCAAGATCGGCACCCTTACGCCGGGCAAGGATGCAGACATTATCCTGTTGCGGACCGACCGGCTCAACGTGATGCCGATGAACAATGCGGTCGGCGCGGTGGTCACCAGCATGGGCCCGCAGAATGTGGATACCGTGCTGATCGCGGGCAAGGTGATGAAGCGTAACGGCCAGCTGGTCGGCGTCGATTTCGGCCGCTTGGTCCGGCTCGGCGACGAGGCGCGCGACCGCCTCTATTCCAATGCCGACGTGAAGAACGTGCGGCTCTGAATACGACCGCTGTCGCGGACGTCGTCGCCAACGAGCTTGTCCGCTAGTGTGTTCTTGGATTTGAAGTTCCCATGTGCGTTCGCTGCACGCTCGTTGCGGACTTCAAATCCATCATACTCGTGCGATCGGTTCCTCTCGCGTGAGTGGAGATAGCGCATGCGCGCCATGGTGCTGGAGAGACCGCGCACGCCGCTCGTCTTGCGCGAGCGGCCAGCGCCCGAACCTGCATCCGGCGAAATTCTCATCGAGATCGCGGCCTGCGGTGTCTGCCGGACCGATCTGCATGTGGTCGACGGCGAGTTGCCAAACCCTAAGCTTCCGATCGTGCCCGGCCATGAGATCGTCGGGCGCGTCGCCGCCATGGGGGCGA
>JBKOXY010000186.1:0-4635 GCA_046725125.1 Pseudomonadota bacterium
CGTGGAATTCGCCGCCCAGCGCGCGATCGGTGGCGAAGGTCTGCAGGATCGGCCCGGGATCGGCGAGCCCGCTGGTTTCGATCAATATCCGCCTGAACTGCGGCAGCGTGCCTTGCGCGCGCTCGGCGACGAGATTGCGCAGCGCGTTCTGCAGGTCGGAGCGCGTGTTGCAGCACAGGCAGCCGTTGCCGAACAGCGTGACATCGTCGCTCGAGGCGCGCACGAGCGCGTCGTCGATGCCGACGCTGCCGAACTCGTTGATGACGACCGCGGTGCCGGCGCCTTCGGGGGTGGCGAGAAAGCGACGCACCAGCGTGGTCTTACCGGCGCCGAGGAAGCCGGTGACCACGGTCACCGGAATGCGCGCACCGCGCGCGCGTTTGAGCCTGCGCCCGAACCGGCCTGCATCGCGGGAGGGAAAGAGATCGAGCATGGTCTAGCAGCCCGTGTCCCGGATGCGGTGCAGCGCGGAGTGCACCGAAACTAAGTAGGCGGCCTGCGCCGGAGTGTGCGCGAAGCGGTGCACCGCGGATCCGGGACCGTCACGAACCGGGGCGGTCCCGGGTCTGCAGCGCATCATTTCGCTTCGCTCATGCTGCGCTGCGCCCGGGACACGAGACAGCGTCAAAAATCCATCTCCAGGATGTAGAGCCCGCCGACGTGGCGATCGACGGTGTAGATGATCTCGCGCTCGTCGACGAACACGTCGTTGAGCTGGATGGTACCGGTGGGCGCCATGGGCGGCGCCGGCGGCACGAACACGCCGACCTGCTGGGGCTGATACGGGTTGGAGATGTCGTAGGCGCGGAGCCCCCCGTTGAAGAAGGTGCCGAGCACGATCTGATCGGAGTGCCAGACCGTCGGCAGCGGCACGTTCTCGTGGATGTTGTGGGCGCCGAAGCGGCCCTTGGCGGCGAACGCCTTGTGATCGGGCAGCGGGCAAGTCGCGATCGGGACCAGGTTGGTTTCCTCGCGCGCGTCGAGAACCCAGATCAGCTTCGGCCAGTCCTTGGCGTTGTTCTCGGTGGATTCGTCGGTCACCAGCATGAGCCCGCGGTCGAACAGCGGCACCACCGTGTGCATGAAGCCGGTATAGGGCGGTGAATTGGTCCACTGCGAAATCCGTTTCGGGTTCGCCTTGTCGGAAATGTCGAGGATGAACATCCCGCCGTCGATGTAGGCGAGATAGCAGCGGTCGCCGCGCTGGGGATAGACGTTGGTGTTGTGGGCGCGGTGGCCCTTGTCCAACGGATGCCGGGGCGGCGGCGCGACGTTGTCGCCTTGGCGCGTGCCCGGCATCCACCAGCGCCCGATCTCGACCGGCTTTGACGGATTGCGCACGTCGATGCAGCGATAGAACTGGTCGTCGTTGGGGTACGTCGGCGTGAAGTCGGGCGCGCCCGACGCGCAATGGACGTATTCGCCGTCGCAGAACCAGAGCTGATGCACCCCGCGCGAGGTCGCCCCCGAGCAGTCGAAGAACGAGATCGACCTCGGTTTCTCCGGCACCGAGATGTCGAAGAGCTCCATGCCGGCCGGCTGCAGCCCCTTTCTCTGGGTCTGGTAGGCCACCGCCATGATGTTCCCGCAGGTCTCGAGCGAATTCGAGCGCATATGGGCCTGCGGCAAATCGGTCTGCACCACCACCTTGGGCTTGCGCGGATCGGACACGTCGACGGCGGTGAAATTCTTCGGCGCGCTTTCGTGCGCGAGCCAGAGGATGCGGCGGCCGTCGGGCGCGATCTGGATCGACATGCCTTCGCCCATGCCGCCGAAACCGTCGAGCAAGTGATGGCCGATGAGCTTGAAATTCCAGGTGATCGGTTCGCCGTTGCTGCTTGGACTTTTCGCGCGGCCGGCCCGCGTCGGCAGAGGTTTATTTGCCGCCGCTTTCTTCCGGGCCGCCTTCTTCGCCGGCTTCTTGGTTTTGGCAGTTTTCTTTGCAATCTTCTTGCGTGCAACTTTCATTCCACTCTCCATGCCCTGACATCGCGGGCAGCTTTAGCGCGTTTCAGCGCCCCAGGCGAGGTGGCATGTCGCAGACCGACCGCCAGCGGGAGCTGGGGCTGCCGGCCAACGGCGGCGGGTTGTAAGCTGGCTCCAAGACCTCCCGACCGACGCTCGTGCATGCGATATCGTGCGATGGGGAGTTGGCTTCGTGGCGGGGATTGTCATGCGCACAGTTGTAATCATCATCGCCATGCTCGCTGAGACCGCGACCGCCCGCACCGCCGAGATCAACGCCTTCATCTCGACCGCGATCAAGGCGGCGACGGACGAACTGCTGCCGCCCTTCGAGCGCGCGAACGGCCATACCATTCGCGCGAGCTATGGCCCTTCCGGCGCGCTGATCCCCCGCTTCGACCGCGGCGAGCCCGTCGACGTGTTCCTGACCGACAGCGCGGCGATCGACGAACTCATCAAGCGGGACAAGATCGTGGCCGGCCGCACCGACCTCGCGCGTACCGGCATCGGTATCGCCGTGCGCAAGGGCGCGCCCAAGCCCGACGTGTCGTCGCCCGAAGCGCTCAAGCGCGCGTTGCTGGAGGCGAGGAGCGTGGGTCACGCCGCCCCCTCCGGCGGCAGCATCACGGCGGCGCATATCCAGGGCGTGTTCCGGCGGCTCGGTATCGCCGCCGAGGTGACGCCGAAGGTCAAGCTCGCGGCAGGCGGTCCCAATGGCCGCGTCAGCGTGCTCGTCTCCAGTGGTGAAGCCGAGATCGGGCTGCAGCAGGTGTCCGAGCTGATGTCGAATCCCGAGGTCGAGGTGATCGGCATGCTGCCGGCGGAGTTGCAGCTGACGACGATCTATTCCGCCGGCGTGACGACGAGCGCGAGAGAAGCCGAGGGGGCGAAGGCGCTGATCAAGGCACTGACCGCGCCGTCCGCGGCACCCATCTACAAGGCAAAGGGACTCGACCCAGCATGGTAGGAGGAAGTGTCAGGCGCACACGCGCGATCGCGGCCGCGGCGGTGCTGATCGTGACCGCGAGCGCGGCGCATGCCGCCGAGATCGACGCCATGATCACCACCGCCATGAAGGCGGCGGTCGATGAGCTCGCGCCGCCGTTCGAGCGCGCCAATGGGCACGTGCTCCGCATCACCTATGGACCCTCCGGCGGGCTCGCGCGGCGTTTGAACGCCGGCGAGGAGGCCGATCTCGTCGTCGTGGACAGCAAGGCGCTCGACGAGCTGATCAAGCAGGGCAAGGTCGCGCCCGGCCGCACCGACGTCGCGCGCACCGGCATCGGTATCGCCGTGCGCAAGGGCGCGCCCAAGCCCGACGTGTCGTCGCCCGAAGCGCTCAAGCGCGCGCTGCTTGCGGCGAAATCCATCGGCCACACGGCGCCGGCCGGCGGCGGCGTCACCGCGGCCCACGTCATGGGCGTATTCGAGAAGCTCGGCATCGCCGCCGAGGTGGCGCCGAAGGTCAAGCTCGCGGCCGGCGGCCCCAACGGCCGCGTCAGCGTGCTGGTCTCGAGCGGTGAAGTGGAGATCGGGCTGCAGCAGGTGTCCGAGCTGATGTCGAATCCCGAGGTCGAGGTGATAGGCCTGCTGCCGGCGGAGTTGCAGCAGATGACGACCTATTCGGCCGGCGCGACGATGAGCGCTAGGCAAGCCGAAGCGGCGAAGGCGCTGATCAAGGCACTGACCGCGCCGTCCGCGGCACCCATCTACAAGGCAAAAGGACTCGATCCAGCATGGTAGGAGGGAACGTCATGCGCACACGCGATCGCGGCCGCGCTGCTCGTTACCACGGGCCCCGCAGTGCAGCGGTCTGCTGGCGCATCGGTGCGTGCGGGACGAAGCGGTGGGGTACGAGGCTAACGGTGCAAGCATCCATGGACGCGCACGAGTCGGCGACTCTCCGCCGGGACCGCGCGGTCGGCCTCTTGGTTTGCTATCGCGGTCGTGCAGGAAAGCCAGAAATAATTCGCGCTCGGATCGATCACCAGCCGTGCCGGGGCAAACCGCGGCGCCACCAACACGGACAGGAAATGAGTGGTCGAAGACCAGGATAGCCGGTTCAGATCGGGACCGATCCGATCCGACGACACGAAATGCGGATCTCCAAGCGCGGGATCGGATAGCGCGCCCGTAGCCAGCGTCCGTATCGCGACCTCGTAGTCCCGCCACGCCCTGACGAATTTCTCCGTCTCGACGATGTGCACCAGCGTCACCAGCACAATGGCGCCCGCGGCTGAGCGGGTCACAGCGCTGGTCGCAAGAGCCGCCATCGAGCGCCGCATGAACGGAATCGCGAAGTTCAATCGGCCATCAGCGCGGAGCGCGTACGCCGCCGCCAACACGCCGAGCACCGGGGTGGCGATCAGAACTACTGTTCGCAGGTAGTACCTGTTGTCGGTATGGAGCGTACCGTCGAACCATAGCCAGTATGCGCCCAGCCCTAGAGCGACGATTGATGCAGCGCAGATGCTGGCCTTCGCTGGGCTTAGCCGCCGAACAACGTAGAACGCGATCCCGTAGCTCGCGAGCGTGATCAGCAAAAGCAGGACCAAGTGGCCGGCCAGGATGGTGACGTCGAAGACGTGCAGCGCAGCACTGTGAAGGACAACCGCGATGTACGGGTCGGGCGGGAATGTCGCCTGCACGACGGCCCAAATCGATAGGACG
>JBKOXY010000448.1:0-2371 GCA_046725125.1 Pseudomonadota bacterium
CTCTCGTGCTGGAAGCCGATGATGAAGTCGTCGGCATAGCGCACGATTATCATGTCGCCCGTAGCCTCGCGCCGTCGCCAGCGCATGGCCCAGAGGTCGAGCGCGTAGTGCAGGTAGATGTTGGCCAGGAGCGGCGAGATGGCTCCCTGAACGCAAAAGATAACTTCCGCTTCGAACGGGCGATTGTGGGCTGGCGTGGACGGTGCGTGGTTGATTTGAGACGCAAAAGGTAATACGCACGTGTCAGATGATTCGTTCGACGCGAGTGCAAAAGGCCGAACGACTGAGAGCGGCGCGGCGCTTGCTCGCGGACGAGATCGGCATGGCGGAGGCCGCCGTGGCGTTATCGCGCACGTTTGGCTTGTCGCGACGGCAAGCCTATCGCTACCTCGAACTGGCGCGAGCGGGTGCGCCGCCGCCGTCGGCGGCCGAGAATTCGGTTACGATCACGCTCAAAATGCCGGAGAGCCTCGCGCACGGTCTGCGGGCTCACGCGACAGCGCGTGGCGTCACGACAAGCGAGGTCGTCAGGCAAGCCGTGGCGGCTTTACTGGCGGCGAAGCGCAGGCATGGTTGAGCAGCGACCGATACGGCGTGCCATCCATCTGGAGTTCGCATTCGATCGGCTGCTCGCTGCCAAGCTCGAACAGGCTTACGACATTCTGGTTCCTGATCGGGTCCGGGTGGTCGGCAGCGCAAAGGTGACGGGAGCAGGCGATGAAGACCGCAGCGATTTACGCTCGTGTATCGTCGGACAAACAAAGGGAGGAGAACACGATCGCCAGCCAGACGGCGGCGCTGGTTGCGTTCGCCCGCGAGCAGCAATTCGAAGTGCCGCAGGAATGGGTCTTCGAGGACGACGGCTATAGTGGGACGAGCCTGATCCGTCCCGGCCTTGAGCGGGTGCGCGATCTTGCTGCCGAGGGGCTGATCCAGGCCGTTCTCATCTATGCGCCCGACCGGTTGAGCCGACGATACGCGCACCAGATTCTCTTGATCGAGGAGCTCGCCCGCGCCGGCGTCGAGACCCTGTTTGTGCGCGCGCCGCGCGGTTCGACGCCCGAGGACGAATTGCTCGTGCAGTTCCAGGGAATGATCGCGGAATATGAACGAGCGCAGATTCTGGAGCGCTCGCGCCGCGGCAAACGACATCGCGCTCGCCAGGGCGAAGTCAGCGTACTGAGCGGCGCTCCGTTCGGATATCGTTTTATCCGCAAGACAGATCACTCGGCCGCGTACTACCAGATCGACGAAGAGCAGGCTCGGGTTGTGCGGTGGATGTTCGAACTATACAGCGTTGCGGGGCTCAGCATCGGCGCCATCGCCCGCCTCTTTAACGAACAGACAATTCCCACCTGCAAGCGTCGCGGTCGGTGGGAGCGTTCGACGGTCTGGGGCATGCTGCGAAATCCGGCGTACAAAGGCCAAGCCTGCTTTGGTAAGACGACGCTTGCACCGCGCCAACGGATCACGCGGCCAATACGGATGCGTGGTGGCATTGCCACTCGCAACAGCGCCAGCCACGAGCGGCCGCGAGGGGATTGGATCACGATCGCCGTGCCGCCGATCGTCAGCGAAGAGACCTTTGCGCTCGCGCAGGAACGGCTCGAGACCAACAAGACTCATGCGCCGCGGCGGACCATCACGCCCAGCGTCGTGCAAGGTCTCGTAAGCTGCGCCAAGTGCGGTTACGCTCTCTATCGCACATCGACGCGATCGAGCGCACGCGCGATCCACTATTATCGATGTCTCGGCTCCGACGCTTGGCGGCGACTTTCCGGCTCCGTTTGCAACAACCGCCCAGTGCGTCAGGATCTTCTGGACGGGGTCGTTTGGACGGAAATCGTGCGGCTGCTCGAAGATCCCGAACTCATCCATAACGAACTTGACCGACGGCTCGCAGCTGCGCGAGAAGCCGACCCGACCAAACGCCGTGAGGAGACTCTCCGCCGCGATCTCGTTCGCATCCGCAAGAGCATCGATCGCTTGCTCACCGCCTATCAGGAAGGCCTTCTGTCGTTGGACGAATTGCGCCAACGCCTGCCGAACTTGCGGCGGCGCGAACAGGCGGACAACGCTGAACTGCAAGCGATTGTCGATCAGTCAGTCGATCGTGCAACCTACCTGCGCCTCGCTGAAACGCTGACCACGTTCCTCGCTCGACTTCGGTCGTCGGCGGATGCCCTCGACGTATCGGAACGCCAGCGCGTCCTGCGGCTTCTCGTCAAGGAAATCCTCGTCAGTGATGACAAGATCATCATCCGCCACTGCATTCCCTTGCCCACGGGACCAAGCGACGGCCCGTTGGCCGAAAGTGCCAACGCTATTGTGCCTAGCATCGAAGGTTATCTTTTGCGTTCGAGGAGCCATC
>JBKOXY010000402.1:0-3260 GCA_046725125.1 Pseudomonadota bacterium
GCCAACGTTTGCGCCTTTGCTCCCGAGCGGCTACAAGGGCGCGGCCGAAACGGTTCGCGGCGGCGGGGGCGCGACGCGGTCCGAGGATTAACACGCTGAAGATAAAGTGATTTTCATATAGCACTGGACGGGGTCGCCGACTCGGCGGCGCCGCGGGGCGCGCGGCACCAAAAGGACGAGAGGCAGATGAGCGTGACAGCAGGAGCAAAGAGGAAAGAGGGCGGTATTGCCGAGACCGGGCGCGTGATCTTTCACGCCCTCATCATCGCGCTCGTTATCCGCACCTTCCTATTCCAGCCCTTCAATATTCCATCGGGCTCGATGAAGGCGACGCTGCTCGTCGGCGACTATCTTTTCGTGTCGAAATATTCCTACGGCTACAGCCACTATTCGTTGCCGTTCTCCCCGCCGCTGTTCCACGGACGTGTCTGGGCGTCGCAGCCCGCCCGCGGCGACGTGGTCGTGTTCCGGCTGCCGAAGGACGATTCGACCGACTACATCAAGCGCGTGATCGGCCTGCCCGGCGATCGCATCCAGATGATCGACGGCGTGCTCCATATCAACGGCGAGCCGGTCAAGCGCGAGCGTGTCGAGGATTTCATCGAGACCGAGGAAGGCACGCGCGCCTCACGGGTGAAACGGTGGCGTGAAACTTTGCCCAACGGGGTGAGCTACACGACGCTCGATCTCGTCGACAATGGCTTCTACGACAATACTCCGGTCTATCAGGTGCCCGCCGGGCATTACTTCATGATGGGTGACAATCGCGACAATTCCACCGATAGCCGCGTGCTCAGCCAAGTCGGCTATGTGCCGTTCGAGAACATCGTAGGCCGCGCCCAGATCATTTTCTTCTCGATTCTGGAAGGCGAGCACGCCTGGATGGTGTGGCGCTGGCCGTGGGCCGTACGCTGGAACCGGCTGTTCACGATCGTAAGATGAGCCGCGGGCGAACAGGCAAACCGACTTCCATCGAGGCGCCCATCCCAATCGCCGACGGCAAGCCGGCCAGTCCAACCGCTGCCGCTCAAACTCCAAAGCCCGCGAAGCGCCGTCGCCGCGATACGGCCGCCTTCGAGCAACGCATCGGCTACCGTTTCAAGGATCACGCGCTGCTCGAACAAGCGCTCACCCACATTTCCGCGTTGAGCGGGGCGCGCAACCGCGCCGCCTCCTACCAGCGGCTCGAATTTCTCGGCGATCACGTGCTCGGCCTCGTCGTCTCCGACATGTTGTTTCGCGCCTTCGCAAGAGCCGATGAAGGCGAAATGTCGCGTCGGCTTGCCGATCTCGTGCGCAAGGAAGCCTGCGCGGACGTAGGGCGAGCGATCGACCTCGGCGCGGCAATCAGGCTCGGTGCATCGGAGGCGAACGCGGGCGGCCGCGGCCGCACCGCCATCCTCGCCGACGTTTGCGAGGCGCTAATCGGCGCAGTGTTCGTCGACGGCGGATATCCGGCCGCGGCGGCGCTCATCGAGCGGTTGTGGAGCGAGCGCATGCGTACGCCGGCGCGGCCGCTGCGCGATTCGAAAACCGTGCTGCAAGAGTGGGCACAGGCGCGGGGGCTGCCGACTCCGGCCTATCGCGAGGTCGAGCGCAAGGGTCCCGACCACGATCCGGAATTCCGCGTCACGGTCGAGCTTCCCGACCTGGCGCCGGCCGAGGGACTTGGCCGCTCCAAGCGCGCCGCCGAACAGGCCGCCGCTGCCGCCATGCTGACGCGCGCCGGCGTCAAAGCCGACCGCCTCGATGGTTGACAGGCGAGGCCGTCGCTCGTCCCACGCGTCCTTGCGGGAGCAGGCGGTCGGCGACGTCGCGCCCGCGAACGGGCGAAGCGCAGAACACGCGCGCTGCGGATTTATCGCGCTGATCGGGGCGCCCAATGTCGGCAAATCCACGCTGATCAACGCGCTCGTCGGAACCAAGGTCGCGATCGTATCCCACAAGGTGCAGACGACGCGCGCGTTGCTGCGCGGAATTGCGACCGTGGATGGCTCGCAGCTTGTCTTCATCGACACGCCGGGCATTTTTGCGCCCAAGCGCCGGCTCGACCGAGCCATGGTTACGAATGCCTGGGCGGGGACGCATGATGCCGACATCGCCGGCGTGCTGATCGACGCCAAGCGTGGCCTCGACGAAGAGGCGGGCGCGATCCTCGACCGGCTCGCCGAGGTCGGCCAGCCCAAAATCCTGCTCATCAACAAGATCGATCTGGTGGAGAAATCTGCGCTGCTCGCGATTGCCAAGGCGGCCAACGAGCGCTTGGCCTTCGCCGCGACCTTCATGATCTCGGCGCTCACCGGCGATGGCGTTGCCGACGTCAAGAGCTGGCTCGCTGAACACGTGCCGGAAGGGCCGTGGCACTATCCCGAGGACCAGATCACCGACGCGCCGCTGCGCCAGCTGGCGGCCGAGATCACGCGCGAGAAACTCTATTTGCGGCTGCACCAGGAGCTGCCATATCACTCCACGGTCGAGACCGACATATGGAAGGAACTCAAGGACGGCTCGACCCGAATCGAGCAGACGATCTATGTCGAGCGCGAGAGCCAGCGTAAGATCGTGCTCGGCAAGGGCGGCCAGACCATCAAGGCGATCGGCGCCGACGCGCGGCGCGAAATAGCCGACATGATCGAGGCTCCCGTGCACCTGTTTCTGTTCGTCAAGGTGCGCGAGCGCTGGGGCGATGATCCGGACCGCTACCGTGGGATGGGGCTCGAGTTCCCGGAAGGATAGCGATGCAGTGGACCGACGAAGGCATCGTGCTCGGCAGCAAGCGTCACGGGGAGGCCAATGCCATCCTCGAGCTGATGACGCGCGCGCACGGCCGCCATCTCGGACTGGTGCGGGGAGGGGCGAGCTCGCGGCTGCGGCCGGTGCTGCAGCCGGGCAATCGCGTCAGCTCCACTTGGCGGGCGCGGCTCGACGAGCATCTCGGTCACTACGTGGTCGAAGGCCTCGATGCGCGCGCGGCGTCGTTTCTGCCGGTCCCGCACGCGCTCTACGGCACGACGCATCTCGCCGCGCTCTGCCGGCTGCTGCCCGAGCGCGACCCGCACCCGCAGATCCACGCCGCGCTCGAGGAGGTACTCGACGGCCTGCTCGATCGGCGCCGCGCTGGAGCCGGCGTCGTGCGCTTCGAGTTGCTGCTGCTCGCGGAGCTCGGCTTTGGTCTCGATCTTTCGACCTGCGCGGCGAGCGGGGCAGAGGACGACCTCGTCTACGTGTCGCCGAAATCAGGCCGCGCCGTGTCGCGGCAG
>JBKOXY010000469.1:0-7340 GCA_046725125.1 Pseudomonadota bacterium
TGCCGCAGCAAGACGTATTCCGCCGGGATGGTCGCGTCCGCCTCGAGTTCGAACACCCAATGTCCGTCGGGCTGCTGCAGCGCGATGAGCGCGCGGGTTGCCGCCGCGATGCCGTGGTCGACAGCGGGCGCCGACGCAGACGATTTCGGCTCGAGGGACACGCGGTTCATGATCTATCCAACCCCGATCGGCCAACGAGATCGGCCGCCCGATTCCCGGAGCGGATTGCCCCTTCGATGGTCGCCGGCAAACCGGTCATGGTCCAATCGCCGGCGAGCCATAGGTTGCTCCACGCCGTGGTCGCAGCCGGCCGTTTGGCATTCTCGCCCGGCGTCGCGGCAAAGGTCGCGCGGCGCTCGCGCACGATCTGCCATGGTGGCAGCGCCTTGGGAAGACCGGCAACAGTCGCGACCTCGTGCCAGAGTTTCTGCGCCAGCATCTCACGTGGAACGTCGAGCAAGCGGTCGGCCGCGCTGATCGTGATCGACAGCCGATCGGCAAAGGTAAAGAGCCATTCGATGGTTCCGTTCACGACCCCGGTGATGGGCGCAAGCCCAGCCGGAGGATCGAGGCGGAAATGGGCGTTGACGATGGCGCGGAACTCGGAGGGCGTCTTGAGGTCGGGCACGAGGTCGGCCGCCACGATCGGCGGCACTGCGAGGATCACGGCATCCTCGTCCGTCGCCAGCCTGTCGTCGCCGAAGTCGAGCGCGACGACCCTGTCAGCCGCGAAATCGAGTGCGCGCAGCCGGTGCCCGAACGCGACCTTCACGTTGCGCTCGCCGAGAAAGCGCAACGCCGGCTCGATGAAAACCCGGCCGAGCCCGTCGCGGGCGATCAGCGGCCGACAGGCCTGCCCCCCCGCCGCCAATGTTTCGCGGACGATGGCGCCAGCGAGGCCCGCGCTCCCCTCCTTCGGCTCGATGTTGAGCGCCGCCAGCCAGAACGGCCGCGCCAGGCGCTCGTAGAGCGGGCCGGCGCATTTCACGGCCTCGCAGATGGTCTTTTCGTCTGAGGCGTACAGCAGGCGCGCAAATGAAAGGTAATCGCTCGCGGTCGTGCCCGGCACGCGTCGACCGCGATCGAAAATCCACCA
Source organism: Pseudomonadota bacterium (assembly GCA_046725125.1). Taxonomy (GTDB): domain Bacteria; phylum Pseudomonadota; class Alphaproteobacteria; order Rhizobiales; family Xanthobacteraceae; genus VAZQ01. The sequence continues at coordinate 1,097 of JBKOXY010000469.1, forward strand.
CGGCAGACGCCCAGGGTTGATACGCAGCGTCCAGCGCTCGCCGCTTGCGAGATCGACGAAGGCGAACTCGGCCGCCGCCGGACCGGCAAGCCTGTCCGCGGAGCCGATCGTCTCGAGATAGGACAGCGCGGCATGATTGCCCGAGAGCAGAAGGTGATTGCCGTTGTCGATCACCATATCGAGCAGCGGGTCATGGTAGGACCGGCAGCGCCCTCCGGCCCCCCCGGCGGCCTCGTGCACGACGACGCTTGCCCCGCGTCCCGCAAGACGCACCGCGGCAGCGAGCCCGGCAAGTCCCGCGCCAACGACGTGGATTGTGCTCGGCATCAGATGACGGCGTGACGCATGATGATCCACAACAGACGCGAGCGCGGCAAGCGGATCGGGCGGCGGGGGTGCGACCACCCGCGGGCGACGAGGCCGTCGAGGATCAGGCGATAGGCTTCGCCCATGATGCGCGGCGCACGCACGCAGCGGCGCGAGCTGCGTGCCATGATCTTGTCCGCTTGCGCGAAATGCCCGCGAGCACGTTCGACGACGCGCGCACAGACTTTCCCGAGCGCCGGGCTTGCGAGCACCGCCAGCGGATCGGTCGTGGTGATGCCAGCCTCGCGCAACGCCTCGGCCGGCAGATAGAGACGTCCAAACGCTGCGTCTTCGTCGAGGTCGCGCAAGATATTGGTGAGTTGCAAAGCCCGCCCCAAATGGTGAGCCAGCGCAATGCCGTCTTGTTCTTCCATTCCGAAGACGCGCACCGATAGGCGACCGACAGCGCTCGCGACCCGATTGCAATACGTGTCGAGCGTCGCGTCGTCGGGCGCCCGGATATCCTCGATCACGTCCATTTCCATCCCATCGATGATGGCGTGGAAATCCTCACGGCGGAGTCCAAAATCGCGCGCCGGCGCGAGGAGGCCGCGCGTGCGGGCGACGGCCTTGCCCGCATAGAGCGCATCGATATCGTCGCGCCAGCGCTGGAGCTGCTCGCGCCGTTCACGACGGGGGCCGCGCGAATCCGCGATATCGTCGACCTGACGGCAAAAGGAATAGATTTCGAACATGGCCTCCCGCTGCGCGCGCGGCAATATGCGCATCGCGTTGTAGAACGAGCTACCCGACGCCCGCTCGGCCGCAGCCATGCCTGAAGCTTCTGCCAACGCCAATGCTCACGCATCCTGCGGTTTGCGGCCGGGTGCGAAGACGCGGCCGACTCGGCGGGTCGCGCCCCATAATAGGCCGAGAACGCCGAACCCCGCGACTCCCGCCTTACCGAGATGGACGCGCTCGCTCAGCGGATCGCGTCGGACCAGCAATCGCACCAGGCGCTCCGCAAAGGTCTGGATGATCGCGACCTCCAAAGCGAGCCGCGTGTCCTCGATGCTGGCGGAAAACGATTTGCTGTCGCGCAGGAGAGCGCCGGTGCGCGACGCAAGCTTGTGGATGCATCCGAGCAGGCTCGCGGACGCGTGGCTCGCGCCCAGTTCGTCCACGCTCGCGCCGGTTTCAGCAAAGCCGTCGAGCGGAATGTAGACGCGGTCGAGCTGACGGTAATCCTTTCCGCAATCCTGCAGGTGATTGATGATTTGCAGCGCCGCGCAAAGTGCATCGTTGGCGGGCCAGGTCGCACGGCTCTCGCCGTGGACGTCCAGCACGAAGCGCCCGACCGGCATGGCGGAATACGTGCAATAACCGATCAGGTCGTCCCAGTCGCGATAACGCAGCTTGGTCACGTCCAGTCGGAACGCGGCGAGCAAATCTTGCGCGTGGCGCGACGAGAGCTGGCGTGCCGCGAGCTGTGAGCGCAAAGCGACGCCGACCGGGTCATCGTCGCTTTTGCCAAGCAAGGTCGCTTCGAGCCGATCGATCAGCGCAAGCTTTTCCTGCGGCGCGAGCGCGGAATGATCGGCGATATCGTCGGCGGTACGCACGAATTCGTAGAACGCGAGGATGGGCCCGCGATGGCGCGGGTGAATCAGCCGTGATGCCACCGGAAAATTCTCGTCCCGGTGGCCTTTGCCCGATCGCGCTTCGGCGGGAGTGATCATCGCCGCTCCGACACGTTGGCCTGCATCCGCCCCTTCCAGCTTCCGCCCTGTCCTCGCACATATTGATGGGCCGAATCGAGGGTGAAGAGCATGTACTGCAAGGCAATAACAGGCAGCGCGAAACCCCATAAGGGCGACAACCGGTAGAACCGCAACGTCGGCCGAAAGGCGACGAACATCAGCGCCCAGGTTCCAGCCCCGATCCATCGCGCCGCGCCGCTGCCGAAAATAGCCAGCAGCGGAGGCACGAGATAGGCCAGCGCCATCCCTGCCATCGTTGCCAACAGCACAAGCGGAGAGTAGCGCAGCTGCGCATAGGCCGAACGCGCCACCATGCGGCGGATATCGGCAAGCGCCGGGTAACGACGGACGCTGCGCACGCGCTCGGTCAATCCGAGCCAGATCGGTCCATGGGCTTTGAGCGCTTTCGCCAAGGCGCAGTCGTCGATGAGAGCAGCGCGTACGACTTCGATGCCGCCAGCCTTCCGAAGGGCGTCGGAGCGCACCAGCATGCACCCGCCGGCAGCCGCCGCGACCGCGCTCTGCGGTCGGTTCACGCAGGCGAACGGATAGAGCATCTGGAAGAAGAAAATGAATGCCGGAATGGTGGCGCGCTCGGCGAAGCTTTCACAGTTGAGCTTGACCATGAGCGAGGTCAGCACGAGGTGCCGTCCTTCGGCGTGCGCGACCAGCCGGCTGACGGAATCGGGCGCATGCACGATGTCGGCGTCGGTGAGCAGCAGATAATCGGGCGGCTGCGGCAGCGCCGTTGCGGCATCGATGCCCTGCTTTGCCGCCCAGAGCTTGCCTGTCCATCCCACCGGCAAGCCGCGGCCGGTCACCACGCACAGTCGCTCGTCGGCATTCGCAACCCGGCGCGCCATTTCGGCGGTGCCATCGCTGCTGTCGTCGTCGACCAGGATGACCGTCCACCCGCCGCGATAGTCCTGCGCGAGCAGCGATCCGATGCTGTCGCCGACGCAGTCCGCCTCGTTGCGCGCAGGCACCACGGCGGCGACCCGCGGCCATGCTGGGAGCTCTGCTGCCCCCCAATCGTCGCGCTCGGTGCAGCGCCAAAAGCCTCCGCGGCCGAGCAGCAAATAGAGCCAGACCGCAAGCGCAATCGAAGCGACAGCTATCACGCGAGCAAAGCCTCCGCCTACCCCTGGCATGGCCGCCGAGCCCCAAGGCCCAGCCGACCGGGCCGGTAAAAACAATTCAACATATTCAATGAATTGGGCTAGGAAAAGTTGGACGGGCGGGCCGCTCTTGGTAGATTGTCGGGCGGTGCGCCTTCGGGCCGAATGGATACCGGTCAGCCGTGCGGAAAGTGCGCTAACTTAGCGAGTTAGCGCGCGTTCGGACGCAAGATCGGGGTACGTCTTGCTGTACGCGCTCTGGGGACGGAACGCATGGCCCGCGTCGATCCTGCGAAAAAAAAGCCCGTTGACACCGATACCGTCTTCCAGGACCGGCTCGCTCGAGTTGCCCACGACACGGAAGCGCTGCTCGATCGGCTGCTCGCGTCGGCCCCGGTTGATGGCGAACGGGCGCGGCCGGCGCGGCTCCTTGATGTGATGCGCTATGCGAGCCTCGGCGGCGGCAAGCGCTTGCGACCGTTCCTGGTAGTGGAATCCGCCGCGCTGTTCGATGTACCGCGACAAAATTCGCTGATGGCGGGCGCGGCGCTGGAATGCGTGCATTGCTATTCGCTCGCTCACGACGACCTTCCCGCCATGGACAATGACGACTTGCGACGCGGCCGCCCGACCGCGCACAAGGCATTCGACGAGGCGAGCGCCATTCTTGCAGGCGACGGCCTTCTCACCTTGGCCTTCGACATTCTTTCGCGTCCCGAGACGCATCCTGACGCCGGCGTCCGGCTCGAACTCGTCGCGGCGCTCGCGCGCGCTGCCGGCCTAGGCGGGATGGTGGGCGGGCAAATGCTCGACCTCGCTGCCGAAGGACGGTTCGATGCTTCTGCGCCCAAGCTCGGCGAGCAAGATGTCAAGGTCTTGCAGGCAATGAAAACCGGAGCGCTCCTGCGCTTCGGATGTGTTGCCGGGTCGATCCTGGGCAAGGCCAACCAAAGTCAGCGGAAAGCGCTTGAGCGTTACGGTTCCGCTCTTGGCGAGGCGTTCCAGATCGCCGACGATCTCCTCGACGTCGAAGGCGATCCGGCAACGGTCGGCAAAGCGACCGGCAAGGACGCGGCCGCCCATAAGGCAACACTGGTCAGCGTGCTCGGACCCGCGGCCGCGCGGCGGCGGCTCGAAAACCTGGTCGGCGAGGCGCAGGCCGCGCTGAGCGCCTTCGGCAGCGATGCAGACGTGCTCAAAGCGGCGGCGCGCTTCGTTGCCACCCGCACGGCTTGAAGATTGGGATGATGTCGCGGCCGGGGACCGCCACGACGCATTTGGTACAGCTGGGTGGACTCGAACCACCGACCTCTTGGTCCACAGCCAAGCGCTCTAACCAACTGAGCTACAGCTGCACGCATCGTCGAAAGCGGCCGCAACCTAGGAGCACCGTTCTGCTTTGACAAGGCCCGAAACCCGCTGAGCAAGAGTGGGGATCAGGCTTTGCACGTGAGCGCCCCAGCGCGCTTCATGGGCGGTTGACCGCGACCCAACGAGCCGTGAAAACCCCGCCGCCGGCAGCGGTTCTTTGGTCGCAACGCCGCCGTGCGAAAAAAAAGCCCGGGCGGCAAGCCCGGGCCTCGATTGCTGGAGCCGTCTGGCCTGGCGGCGAGCGGCGAAACTCAGGCGACCTTCTTGAAAACCTTGCCGAAGCTTTCCTTGACCGGCTCGGCGGAGTCGGTGGCCACTTTCTGCGCGATCGCGGCTAGCTCCTTGGACTGAGCGGTCAGCGCCTCGAATTGCTTGCGCGTATGGGCGGTCGAAAGCTCGACCATTTCGGAGAGCGACTTGACCGTCATCAGCTGGGTCGCAAAGTCGAATGCCGCGTTGGTGTTCGCGCGCGCCGCCTCGATCACCTTGAGGCCGTAGTCGGAGGCGCCTTTGGTCGCGGCTGCGTAGGTGTCCTCGAGCACGTCCGTCGCCTCTTCGGCGGCTGACTTCATCTTTTCGTAGGTTTCCTTTGCCTGCGAGACGCTCTTCTCAGCCATCTCGCGGAAAGCGGCCGGGATTTCCATCTTGGGTATCTCAAAATTCGGGAGTTCGAATTTCGGCATTTCGAACGCGGCCGGCGGGGCCGCCTTTGATCTGGACTTGGACGTGGTCGTTTCGATGGCCTCGGTCATAGATTGATCCTTCGGAGGGCGATTGATCCGGCATCGCACGGATCCGCGCCCACAGCCGATCCATGCTTTGGTGACAACAGGCCCGTGGCCGTCGTCCTGACATCGGAAACGCCACAGCCGTCTGATGGGGAGGATATACTCCTGCTTTTGGTGCAATGCAACACAAATATTGCGCCGCACAATTAAGTGTCGATCGTACCAGCCTTTTTCCGCTCCGCCGGCCTCGAAGCAAGGCAACCGTCAGCTTTTGGGCGTGGCCGCGTCCTTTGCCGCCTTGCTCGTGCTCTCGCCGAGCTCCCTCGCCTGCTCGGTCAACACCTGCATCTGGCGCTTGATATAGTCGGCCTGCAGTCGCAGCACGTCCTGCATGTCTCTCGCCCGCATCAGCTCCTGGGCAAATTCGAAGGCGCTCGTGATGTTTCGCTCGGCGAAAGTCATCGCCTTTTCGGTTACATCCTTGGCACCCTTGCGGGCGGTCTCGGCCTGCCCTTCGAACGCGCTCATGGCTTGTTGCGCCGCGGAAATAAAGCCGTCGAAGGCCTGCCGCGCCTGCTCGACGCTCTTTTCGGCAAACGCCCGCATTTCCGGGGGAACATCGAAACGATCGCTGGCGGCCATAGTCATCTCCTCCTGTGGATCGGGGTCGGGTAGCTACGCCGGCGAGGCGCGCGACCTGCTGCAGTACCAACGTCCCAACCGCCCCCCGGTGCCTGCGCGAACGTAAGGTGTGCGGAACAGGACCATCGACCTTGCGGACCGCACTGTAACAGGAATCAACAGGAATAAAGCCCCGATGCGTATCGTCGACATCCGCGAACGCGCGATCCCGCTCAAGTCGGACATGAGGAATTCGAGCTTCGATTTTTCCGAGATGACGACCTCGGTCGTGGCGGTCATCACCGATGTTGTGCGCGACGGCAAGCCGGTCATCGGTTTC
>JBKOXY010000251.1:0-4644 GCA_046725125.1 Pseudomonadota bacterium
ATGGCGGCAAGAAATATCGCGGCGCCGCCATCGGCGGCACCATGGGCTACAGCTACTCCGCGCAGGTGGTGGAGGTCAGCGTCGACGAGGACACCGGCGTGGTCAACGTCGACAAGGTGTGGGTCGCGCACGACTGCGGCAGAGCGCTCAACCGCCTCACCGTCGAGGGCCAGGTGCAGGGCTCGGTGTGGATGGGCATGGGCCAGGCCATGAGCGAGGAGACCGCCTATCACGACGGCCTGCTCATCACCGGCAACATGCTCGACTATCGCGTGCCCACCATTCAGGATTCGCCGCCGATCGAGGTCGGCATCGTCGAGAGCAACGATCCGCACGGTCCGTTCGGGGCCAAGGAGGCGGGCGAGGGCTCGCTCGCGGCGTTCCTGCCGGCGCTGACCAATGCCATCGCCGATGCCATCGGAGTGCGCTTCAACGCGTTGCCGGTCACGCCCGACCGCGTGTTCGCGGCGCTGGAGAAGCGCCGGCGCGCGGGCAATGGAAGTGGCGGCAAGACAACCGGCGCGGAGTCATGATCGCTGCGATGATCGATCGGCCTCTCTCGTGTCGTGTCCCGCGCGAGTGCATGGGCGATGAGTTAAGAGGCTTATCCAGCCAGTCATGCGCGGGCAGAAGCGCGTCGAAGACGCGCGTGAACGCGCTTATGACCCGCGCATCCATCTTCTTCGCAAGAGAGGCTTTACGAAGATGGATGGATTGCCGGGTCAAGCCCGGCAATGACGATCTTAACTTGGCAGAATCCGTCTGATGGACGCGCTGCCTGAGTTTGCGCTCGTGCGTGCGACGACGCTCGACGACGTGATCCGCGCGCGCGCGAACCATCCCGCAAGCTCGCTGCTGGGCGGCGGGACCGACCTCGTGGTCAATATCCGCCGCGGCATCGTCGCTCCGCCCGTGCTCATCGACGTCAACCACGTGGAAGAGCTGCGCGCCATCAAAGCCGACGCGCGTGCGCTCGAGATCGGCGCGGCGGTCCAGCTCGCCGAGCTCGCCGCGCATGCGGACGTGACGCGGCACTATCCGGTGGTGGCGCAGGCCGCGGGCTTCATCGCCGGCCCCACCCATCGCAACATGGGGACGGTCGGCGGCAATCTGTGTCTCGATACGCGTTGCCTGTTCTATAACCAGAGCGAATGGTGGCGCGCGGCCAACCACCATTGCCTCAAGACCACGGGCGACATCTGTCACGTGGCGCCGAAAAGCCGCGGCGTCTGCTTCGCCACCTTCAGCGGCGATCTCGCGCCCGCTTTGCTGACGCTCGGCGCCGAGGTCGATCTCGCCGGGCCCGCGGGCAGGCGCACGATTGCGCTCGAGCACCTCTATATCGGCTACGCGCGGCAGGACCGGCCGATCACCGAAAGCGAGGGTGACGGGAAATACTATCTGTCGCTGCGGCCGGGCGAGTTCGTCACCGCGGTGCGGGCGCGCAACACGCCCGGCCTGCGCTCGGCCTACGACAAGATCCGCATCCGTCGCTCGATCGAATATCCTGTGACGGGGGTGGCGGTGGCGCTGCGGCGGGAGCGCGATGTGCTCGCCGATCTGCGCGTGGCATTCACCGGCACCAATCCGCGGCCGGTGCTGCTCAAGGGCACGGCGGAGCTGTGCGGCGGCGCGCTCGACGCGCGCGTGTTCAAGGGGCTCGACGAGCTGGTGCGAGACCAGATCATGTCGATGAAGACGACGTTCACCCCCGGCCATTATCGCCGCCGCGTCGCCGGCGTGCTGGCGCGCCGGCTCCTGGCAAAGCTGTTCGCGGAGTGACGCACAGAGGGCGGCGAACGGGCTGCCCGCAGGGTTCGCAACGCTTTAGCGCATATGTGGGGGGCGCGCGGTCTAAATGTCGTAATAGAGATGGAACTCGTAGGGATGCGGGCGCAGCCGGATGGCATCGATCTCCTTGTCCCGTTTGTAATTGAGCCAAGTTTCGATCACGTCCTTGGTGAAGACGTCGCCGCGTATCAAAAACGCGTGATCGGCTTCGAGCGCATCTAGCGCCTGCTCCAATGAGCCGGGGGTCGACTTCACCTCCTTCGCCTCCGCCGGCGGCAAGTCATAGAGGTTCTTGTCAATGGGCTTGCCCGGGTCGATGCGATTCTGGATGCCGTCGAGGCCCGCCATCAACATCGCCGCGAACGCCAGATATCCGTTGCACGAGGGATCCGGCGAACGAAACTCGACCCGCTTTGCACGCGGGTTTGGCGAATACATCGGAATCCTGCAGCAGGCGGAGCGGTTGCGCTGCGAATAGACCAGGTTGATCGGCGCCTCGTAACCCGGCACCAGGCGGCGATACGAGTTCGTGGTCGGAGCGCAAAGCCCGCACAGGGCCCAGGCGTGTTTCAGCAGGCCGCCGATATAAAAGCGGCCAAGCTCGCTGAGCTCGGCATACTGCGTGCCGTGAAAGAGGTTGGTTTTGCCTTTCCAAATGCTTTGATGGACATGCATGCCCGAGGCGTTGTCTTCAAACAGCGGTTTGGGCATGAAAGTCGCGGTCATGCCGTGCTTGCGGGCCACGTTCTTGACCACGTATTTGTACATCATCAGGTTGTCGGCCATGCGCGTCAGCGTGGTGAAACGCATGTCGATTTCCGCCTGACCACCGGTCGAGACCTCATGGTGGTGGGCCTCGATCTGGATGCCGAGTGCCTCCATGGTCAGCACCATTTCGCTGCGCAGATCCTGCATGCTGTCGACGGGAGGAACCGGAAAATATCCTTCTTTCTGGCGAGGCTTGTGGCCCAGATTGGGCGCCTCCTTCGCGCCGGTATTCCAGGTGCCTTCCTTCGAATCGATTTCGTGCATGGCGTAATTTATGCCCTGCCCGTAGCGCACCTCGTTGAAGACGAAGAACTCCGCCTCCGGGCCGAAATAGGCAGCATCGCCAAGGCCGGTACTCTTCAGGTAGGTCTCGGCCTTCTCGGCAACGTAGCGAGCGTCGCGGCTATAGGTTTGGCCGGTGACGGGGTCCCTGATGTTGCAAATCAAGACCAGCGTTGTCGCCGTGGCGAACGGGTCGAGGAAGGCCGTGGTCGGGTCCGGGACGACCAGCATGTCGCTTTCCTGGATCTCCTGAAACCCGCGGATTGAAGAGCCGTCGAAGCCGATGCCCTCGTCGAGGGCATCGGCGTCCACCGCGCTGGGCGGGACGGAAAAATGCTGCCAGACGCCGGGCAAGTCGGTAAATCGCAAATCGATCATTTGGACGTTCTTGTCCTTGATCGTCTTCAGGACATCCTGGGCCGTGGCACAACTAAGAGCCATGAGTTTCCTCCCGCGTCTGAAAGCGGTTCCGTTGGATGTTGTTGCAGCGCTGATCAGCCCCCTACCAAAGCGGTCCAGTGCGAACGTCAGTTTAGTCGCGGCCCCGACGTCAGCGGCAAGCTGGCCGTTTCAACGGTCACGCCGCGAGTGACGCTCCTATAAGCAAGGCCTGTCGCCTGTGGCCGCGACTTTCAGCTTTCGTGCGGCCCGCACATCAGCTTGAGGGCCGCTTCGATGTGCCTCCACGTTTCGGCGTTTTCGCTTTCGCCTTGCTGTTCCAGGGCACAAGCCTTTTGAGCGGCCTCGGCAACGGCCTTGTCGCCGTGTGCTTCCAATAGTTGCCGAGCGTAGTCGTAGACTTCGCTTTCCTGCATTCTCATGGCGTCATACTCCTTTTCTTCGGCGCGCCTCTCCGCATCGATCGCGCCCGAGAACGGTGGACGTTGACACCCATTAAGACCTGCACCTGTATCTTAGCATGTCGCGACGGCAAGAGTCCGCTCATGCAATGGTCCAGCCCGTGCAAGGCGAACGCGCCACAAGGCGCGACGTCCACCCCATATGGTCAAGGGGTGTCGGTATGCCCGAGCGAGCGACCGGGGGCGACGCGGTCGCGGACGAGCTGTTTGATCTCTTTCATTTCCGGAAAGCGGCCACGCTCCTTGCGCGACCAGATGACCTCGTCATCGACGCGCACCTCGAAGACGCCACCGGTCCGATCCGGGGTGAGCGTCACGGAGCCGAGCTCCTCGGCGAACGTTGTCAACAGCTCTTGCGCCATCCAGCCCGCCCGCAGGCCCCAGCCGCACAATCGGCAATAGGTGATCTCGATCACGGGGCTGATGGGCATAGCTCCCCTCCGCGTGCAGTCCGTGGGTGCGCCGGTATCGACCAGGAGCAGCGATAAGAATAGTCCTGCCCTGGGTCGAGGTGGGTTGCTGCGCGCGTGCCGCGAGTGGCCAAGCTGCAGCCGCGCCGCCAAGCAGCGTGATGAACGCGCGGCGCTTCATTCGATCACCTCGTCGGCCCGCACCAGGAAGGCGGCCGGTAGCGTCAAACCGAGCGCCTTGGCGGTTTTCATATTGATGACCAGTTGGAAACGAGTTGGCTGCTCGACCGGCAAATCGGCGGGCTGGGCGCCTTTGAGATTTTGTCGACGTACACGGCAGCCTTGCGAAAAAGGTCCGCATATATCGCGGAGTACGACATCAGCCCGCCTTCGTCGACGAACCAGCGCGGCACGGAAACCGCCGGCACGCGGTGTTGCAGCGCCAGCTCGGCGGCGCGCTTGCTCGGCAGGCTGGGCTGAACGATGATGGCGTCGGGCCGGTCTCTCTCCATCGCGGCGAAAGCGCTCTCGAA
>JBKOXY010000228.1:0-4865 GCA_046725125.1 Pseudomonadota bacterium
TCGAGCTCGAGGACCGCAGGACCGTCGAGGTGATCGACGCCGGCGGGCAGTGGATCATGCCCGGCCTGATCGACGCGCACTGCCACGTCTCCTACGGCTATCCGATGATCAAGGGCGAGGGCAAGGGCAAGGGCACCACGCGGCCGGAATTCTCCACGCTCAAGTCCGCGCGCAGCGTGCAGAAGGTGCTGCGGTCCGGCGTCACCAGCATCTCGGTGCCGGGCGGCACCTGGTTCACCGACGTCGGCGTGCGCGATGCCATCAAGCTCGGGCTGATGGAGGGGCCGCGCATGTACGTCGCGGGCCGCATGATCGTCACCTATGGCTGCATCGAGGACGATGAGCCGTCATGGGAAGGAACGCCTGATCACTCCATCGGCAAGCTCTGCAACACCGCGGACGAGATGGTCACCGAGGTTCGGCGGCAAGGCAAACACGGCGTCAATTTCATCAAGATGGCAGACAGCCGCTCCGGCGAGTCGCAGATGCTGGCGAAAGACGAGATCGCAGCCGTGGTGGGCGAGGCGCACCGACGCAACTTGCGCGTCGGCATTCATTCACGTGGCGCCGGCTCTACCCGCGCCGCCGCCGAGGCCGGCGTCGATTGGATCATTCATGCCGATCTCGCCAGCGACCGCGACCTCGAAGCGGTGGCCAAGGGCGGCATGCCGATCATTCCTACCGCCACGTTTTTGGCGGTCGTGGTCGAGCTCGGCCGAACGGTCACAGCCGAGCAGGTGCAGCTCGACATCAATCGTATGAAGCGGCACTTCGACCTGCTTTGCGAGCTGATGCACAAGGCGCGCAAGCTCGGCATCAAGCTCCTGGTCGGCACCGATACGGGCAATAATTCGTTCACGCCCTATGGCGAGCTGCACGCCAAGGAGCTCGAGATCTTCGTCAAGCACGGCGGCTATACACCGATGGAGGCGATCGTCGCGGCAACCCGCGACAACGCCTACGCCGTCGGCCTCGAAGGGCAGGTCGGCGAGCTCGCGCCGGGCAAACTCGCCGACATCATCGTGCTCAACAAGGATCCCATTGCCGATATCACCGTGCTGCAGGGCGGCAAGCACCTCGCGTGGGTGATCAAGGACGGCAAGGTCGTTGACCTCGACCGGCGCGACGAGATGCTCACCTTCCAGCAGGCGGCGGAATAGCGAGCGAAGGGACGCCGGGATCGACGGCTGATTGGCTGCGACGGCAATTCGTTCGGCCGCTCGGCACTACTCGACCGGCGTCACGCTCACGGACACTTCCAGGCGCTGACCGCCCGATGCAAAAATGACGCCGTCGATCGGCGCGACATCGGCGTAGTCGCGGCCGATGGCGAGCACGACGTGGTCATCGCCGGCGAAAATGCCGTTGGTCGGATCAAGCCCGCGCCAGCCGACATCCTCGCCACACCCCACCAGCACCCAGGCATGCATCGCGCCGGCGCCCTCGAGCCGGTCTTTTCCGGCAGATTGCGCGGTCCGCAGATAGCCGCTGACATAGGCAGCAGGTAAACCGAGGCCTCGCATCCCGGAAATCATGATATGGGCGAAGTCCTGGCACACGCCGCGGCGCAGCGCGAACGACATGGGCGGCGTGGTCGAGGCCGTGGTTGCACCGATTTCGTAGACGAAGTCAGCCTTGATCCGCCGCATCAGATCGGCGGCGGCGGCGAGGACCGGCCGTCCCGCCAAAAAACTGTCGGCGGCGTAGGCGCGAATTTCCGGATCGAGCGAGACCTGCCGGCTCGGGAACAGGTAGTGCGCGGGAGAGTTGGGCGAGAGATCGATGGAGGCGAACGCGGCCGCGCGAACCTCTTCCCAAGGCGGGGTTGCTTCCGGCGCGACATCGCGCTTGACCGCGACCCGTGCCGCGACCCGAACGCTCAACGTATCGTGCGGCTGATCGAGTTCGATCCACGTCATCCGGTTGCCGAAGAAATCGTGCCCTTCGCGCCGTTCGATCGGCGCGGGCTCGATTTCGAGCGCCGCGGCATGAACGCGTTGTCCCATGCGATCTATCGGCGTCAGCCGCAACACATGGCGCGCATAGGCGACCGATGATGCGTAGTGGTAGGTGGTGGTTTGCCGGATATCGTAGATCATCCGAGCGCCTCCCAGCGAACCTCCGCCCGCTCATGCGTAGTGAAGTAGGTCGACGCGATGAGGTCCGCGAGCTTCATCAAAGCCTGTTCCGCAGCGAGGAATGTTGGCGCAGCGAGCGCCGCGGCATTGGCCGTGCGGATTTGTGTCGCCAGCGCGGTGGCGATCTGCTCGGGCGGTGACAAGCGGCCGTCATCGTTGCGCTGCGGCAGGGCGGCGAGATGGGCCTCGATGCGGGCCAACTGGTAGGCGAGCGAGCGCGGATTGTTGGGGTCGAGCACGACGAGATCGATGACGGGAGCCGGCGCCGCCACCATGACGTAGCGCAGCCGGTAGGTGATCTGGCTGTCGGCGAGCTCCAGCAGGACGTCGAGCGCGCCGTCGAGCTTGGCAAAGGCGAATTGACGCACGAAACGGCACGTTGCAATGGCCCGCTCGATGCGCCGCCCAAGCTCGAGGAAGCGCCAGCCGGCCAGCTGACTCATGTTTTCCTGAGCCAATCCCGAAAACGACGCGATGATGCGCAGCGCGCCATTGGTCCGCTCGAAGACCGCGCTTTCCGTCGGCGGGTGATCGATGGGCGCATTGATCAACTCGAACAGGTCGTTCAGCGCCCGCCAGGCATCCGGAGAAAAGCGATCGCGGATCACTGATGCGGCGGATTGCGCGGCGCCGATAAGGTATGGAAGCGCACCGTCGAGGTCGCGGCGTTGCAATGCGGCGGACGCGAGCAGCACCGGCCTGGCATGCGGGAGGTCGGTCGGCGCGGCATCCCACGCGTCGAGCAGCGAGCAGATTTGCGCGACCACCCGCGTGGTGGCCTCGTCGCTGTCGCTGACGCGGTTGACCAGGGCCCGAACGACCCGCAGCGTCGCCTCGGCGCGCTCCACGTAGCGAGCAACCCAAAACAGATTGGCGGCCGCGCGGCTCGGCAATGGTCCCGTGCCGCGCGTAATGCTGATCCGATCCGGCGCAGGCAACAACGTGGTCTCGGCAACCGGCTTATCCGAGAGGACCCACGCATCGCCCGTGCTTCCGCCCCGTTGCAGGCTTACCGCGCGCGCGTCGATGTCATTCGCAACCCGCACGAAGCCGCCGGGCATCACTCGCCACCCGTCGCTGGTCCGCGCCAGGAATAGCCGCAGCGTGAACGGGCGCGGCTCCAGCCGGCCGTTGCGCCAAACCGGCGTGGTCGAAAGCGTAACGGCCTCCTTGGCGACGAAGTCGACACCGCGGTGGGCGATCTGCTCCAGGATGCGCGTTCGCTCGTCGGGCTCGAGCATCGCACCAAGAACCTCCCGTCGTTCGCCATGGCCCGGCAGCTCGCCGAGAAAGGCCGATGCGATCACCATCTCGTCGAGCCGATCGATAATCTCGTCGCGCGCGCGCGCCTGGCCGAGCCACCACGTTGCGACGTTGGGCAGCGCGAGATCGCTGCCGAGCACGGTCGGCGCCAGCGCCGGCAAAAAACTCAACAGCGCCCGCGCCTCGACCACGCCCGAGCCAAGCGCATTGGCGATCACCACCGTGCCGTCGCGCACGGCCTGCACCAAGCCCGGCACGCCAAGTCGCGAACGCGCGTTGAGCTCGAGCGGATCGGCGAAGTCGGCGTCGAGCCGCCGCACCAGCACTGCGGCGCGCTTGAGGCCGGACACCGTGCGGATGAAGACGCCGTCGTCGCGCACGGTCAGATCCTCGCCTTCGACCAGCAGGAAGCCGAGATAGCGCGCGAGATAGGCGTGCTCGAAATAAGTCTCATTCATGGGCCCGGGCGTGAGCACGCAGACCCGCGAATCATCCTGCCGATTGAGCGCGGACAGCTCGGCCTGAAAAGCCTGGAAGAACGGCGCCAGGCGCTCGACCTTGAGCCCGCGATAGACTTCGGGCATGGCGCGCGACAGCGCGAGGCGGTTCTCGAGCGCATAGCCGGCGCCCGAGGGCGCTTGGGTGCGGTCGCCGAGCACCCACCAATGGCCATCGGGCGACCGCCCGACATCGACCGCATAAAACCGCAGATGCGCGCCGCCTGCCGGCGCGACCCCGACCAGCGGCCGTAGGAATTCCGGATTGCCTGCAATGACGACCGCCGGCAGCCTGCCCTCGCGCACGAGATTGGCCGAGCCGTAGGCGTCCGCCAGCACCGCCTCGAGCAGTTGCGCGCGCTGGACGAGTCCGGCCTTGAGCGCCTGCCACTCCGACCCATCGATCAGAAGCGGCACGTGGCTGAGCGGCCAAGGCCGCTCGGCCCCGGCCGCATCCTCGTAGACGCGATAGAAAACGCCGGAATCACGCAGGTGGCGATCAGCGGCGGCGAAGCGCCGGCTGAGCTCTTTTGGACCCAGTCCCGCAAGCATCGCTAGCAGCGGCTGCCAATGCGCCCGCACGCGGCCGTCGCGGTCCACCATCTCGTCGAAGATGCCCGGCAGCGGACGATAGCCCGACAACAGCGGCTCGACGTCATCCCGCTCGAAGACGCTGTCGCGTTGGCCGACCATGCCGCTATCAGACATGAGTCGGACGCCGCAGGTCGAGAGTCATCGGGTATTCGAGCGCACGTTCTTCCCCAGGTAAGTCGAACAATCCCGGCGTATAGCCGAGATCTTGGAAGCGCGCCAAGCGCCGCGCCTCCGCTTCATACGAGTTGACCGGCAAGGTCTCGTAGTTGCGTCCGCCGGGATGGGCAACGTGGTAGACGCAGCCGCCGAGCGAGCGGCCGCTCCAGCGATCGAAAATGTCGAAGGTGAGCGGGGCGTGGACATCGATGGTCGG
>JBKOXY010000211.1:0-5467 GCA_046725125.1 Pseudomonadota bacterium
AAGCCGGTGGAAAATCTGTCGATCTATTATTCCTACATGGTCTCCTATCTTCCGGCCTCCGGCGACCAGTTCAGCGCGCTCACCGACGGCACCGTCATCCTCGAGCCGCAGAAGTTCGTCCAACGGGAAGTCGGCGTCAAATGGAACGCCCTGCCGCGGCTGCTGTATACCGCCGCAGTCTACGATTTGATTCGCACCAACGTTCCGCTGCCCGACCCGAACCGGCCCGGATTTTTCATCTTGTCGGGCAGCAACAGAATTCGCGGTTTCGAGAGCGAGCTGAAGGGTTATCTCAACGACCGTTGGCAGTCCTGGCTCGGCTACGCCTACACCGATGCGCGGGTGTCGAGCGACACCTCGCCCACCATCCGCGCGGGCAACCGCATTCAGCTCGTTCCGTTCCATCAGTTCTCGTGGTGGAACAAGTATCAGATCGATCCGGTCTGGGCCGCCTCGCTCGGGGTCATCTACTTCTCGGATTCGTTCGCGTCGTCCGACAATAGCGTCTACCTGCCGCAGTTCGTGCGTTTCGACGCCGGCGTCTACGCGCAGATCACCGAGACCTGGAAGGCGCAGCTCAATATCGAGAACCTCTTCAACAAGGGCTATTGGGCCTCGGCGGATGGCAACAACAACCTCTCGCCGGGTCAACCGCGGACAGTCCGCCTCAAGGTCACCGCTACCTTCTAAGGCCCCAGCGAAAGCCAGATAGCGCCTCCACGCCGACTTGGCGCCGTCGCAGGGGCACTAGCAAGTGTCGACTGCGTGCCCCTGGCACGCGCTTAAGGCGCGTCGAAGACGCGCGTGAACGCGCTTAAGCCATGCCGAAGCGGCGCGCAGGCGCTGAAGACTACTGCGCCCGGCCGCGCTTACGCAGACTGCGCAAGCGTGTCCACTTAGGGGCGTCGCCAAATTCCCCCGCGAGCCAAAGAATGAAACCGCCGACCGCCAGAATAACAATCTCCCCGAACATTAGAAGTAACAGCACCACCCACGTGGACTGATGCATCAAGCCGCCCCGTTGTTTTCGCGACCCCCATTTGTTGTGGTTGGGGACATAGCAACAGAAAATCGGTCCGGCACTGTGACCCGATTCAAATAAATGCAAAGCGTTGCAAAAATCTCACAGGGTTCCTCCTCGGCGTACTGCAAGCAGCAGCCGATGTGCCGCCGGATACCATCGCCATGTCATCGCGGCTCGGTTGAGTCTCGCCCGCAAAAGGCTCATTCTCCGACTCGACCAATGGAAGCCAGGCCGCCATGACCGTCGCACGCTTCCCCCAGCTCGCCCATTGGGGCGCCTTCACGGCGCTGGTCGAGGACGGCCGCGTGGTCGGCTGCGAGCCGTTTGCGCGCGACCCTGCGCCGTCGAACATGCTCGACGCCATCCCCGAGATGGTGCACTCGCCGCTGCGCATCGCGCGGCCCGCCATTCGCGACGGCTGGCGCGAGGGAAAGGAACGCACCGGCGCCGATCGCTTCCACGAGGTATCCTGGGACGAAGCGCTCGCCGCCGTCGCCTCCGAGCTTGCGCGCGTGCGCGAGACTTTCGGCCATACCGCGATCCTCGGCGGCTCCTATGGCTGGTCGTCGGCGGGCCGCGTGCACCATGCCCGCAGCCTGCTGCGGCGGTTTCTGTTCCTTGGCGGCGGCTGCGTCGACCAGGTCGCCAATTACAGCTTCGGCGCGGCGCAATACGTCCTACCGAGGGTGATCGGCACCTTCCAGCCGGTGGTGGGGCAGACCACGGACTGGTCGTCGATCGTCAAGCACACCCGCCTGATTCTTGCGTTCGGCGGGCTCGCCACCAAGAACGGCCAGGTGACCTCGGGCGGCGCCGGCGCCCACACCATGGAGACGTGGCTGCGGCGCGCGAAAGACGCCGGCATCGAGTTCGTCTCCATCAGCCCGCTCAGGTCCGACGCGCCCGAGTTTCTCGGCGCGCAATGGGTGCCCATCCGGCCCAATACCGATACCGCGCTGATGCTGGCGATGGCGCACACCCTTCTCACCGAAGCGCGCTACGATGCCGCGTTCGTCGCACGCTATTGCACCGGCTTCGAGCCTTTCCGCCGCTACCTGCTTGGTCTCGACGATGCCGTGACGAAAGACGCGCAGTGGGCGGCGGCGATCACCGGGGTTGGCGCCGATACCATCCGCGAGCTCGCGCGCCGCGCGGCCGCAACCCGCAGCATGATCACCTGCGCGTGGTCGCTGCAGCGCGCGCACCACGGCGAGCAGCCCTATTGGGCGGCGATCGTGCTGGCGGCGATGCTGGGTGGCATCGGGTTACCCGGCGGCGGTTTCGGCTTCGGCCACGGCTCCACCAACGGCATCGGCGTGCCGCGCGTCGATGTGGCCGGACCCGAGGTGCCGCTGCCGCTCAACCCGGCGCGCACCATGATCCCGGTGGCGCGCATCGCCGACATGCTGCTCAATCCGGGCGCAAGCTACGCCTTCAACGGCCGCCGCTATACCTTCCCGGATATTCGTCTGGTCTACTGGGCGGGCGGCAATCCCTTCCATCACCATCAGGACCTCAACCGCCTGCAGCGCGCCTGGCAGAAGCCGCAGACGGTGATCGTGCACGAGAGCTGGTGGACGCCGACGGCGCGCCACGCCGACATCGTGCTGCCCGCCACTACCACGCTCGAGCGTAACGACGTCGGAGGCTCGGCCCGCGACACGTTCATTCTCGCCATGCATCGCGCCATCGACCCGATCGACGACGCGAAGAACGACTTCGATATTTTCCACGCGCTGGCGCGGCGTCTCGGCTACGAGCGCGCGTTCGCCGAAGACCGCGACGAGATGGCCTGGTGCCAATGGGTCTACGATCAGGTGCGCGCGAGCGCCACCGCCAAGGGCGTCGCGCTCCCCGGCTTCCAGCAGTTCTGGGCCGAAGGCTTCGTCGAACTGCCTCCGCCCGAACGCGACTACGTGCTGTTCGAAGATTTCCGCCGCGATCCGGAGCGCCATCCGCTCAAGACCCCGTCAGGGCGCATCGAGATCGTCTCCGAGGCGGTTGCCGGCTTCGACTACGCGGACTGCCCGCCTCACCCAGCCTGGATTCCGCCGGCGGAGTGGCTCGGAAGCGCGGCCGCGCAACGATGGCCGATCCATCTGGTGACGCACCAGCCCGCAAGCCGCCTGCACGCCCAGATGGATCCCGGACCGGTGTCGCGCCGGCAGAAGGTTGCCGGGCGCGAGCCGGTGCGCATCAATCCTCAGGACGCAGCGCGGCGCGGCATTCGCGACGGTGACATCGTGCGCCTGTTCAACCCCCGCGGTGCCTGTCTTGCCGGCGCGGTGGTCGATGCCGACGTGATGCCGGGAGTGGTGGTGATGGCCACCGGCGCCTGGTTCGATCCGGCGGATGCGGCGGGCGAGCCGGAGCGGCACGGCAATCCCAACGTGCTCACCCTCGACATCGGGACGTCGCCGCTCGCGCAAGCAACAAGCGCGCTCACCGCGCTGGTCGAGATCGAGCGCTGGGATCAGCCGGCGCCGGCGGTGCGCGCGTTCACGCCGCCGATCGTGGCGGCGGCCAGCTAGGCGTCATCTTACTGAACTCCCGCGGCGTGCAGGTATTGCAGATCGACGAAGCGCTCGACCGCGGGAAGCGGCGCCTTGATCGTTTCGCTCTCGCCCATCAAGGCAATGACCTGCTCCATTCCTTTGAGGTTGATCTCGCCTAATTTGGGCAAGATGCCACGGTCGGGTTCGAAGTAGAGCGCCAGCGTGAGCTTGGCGTTGGCCTCGGCAAAACCTGTCGTCTCGACGATGGTTTTGACAACGTCCCCGCGCTTGGCGGGGTCGCGAATGAACCTGAACGCGGCGGACAGGGCGCGGACGTAGCGTACGACGGTGTCCTTGTTGGCGCCCGCCCAGGAGCGCCGCGCCGCCGTCACGGTGTAGAGATATTCGGGGACGGCGTCGGTGGACAATCCGAGCAGTCGGTACCCCCGCCGCATTGCGACAAAATCCTGGGGTTGGCCCAGCGGAACCGCATCACAATCGCCGGCGGTCAGACAGGAGAGACGCTCCGGCGTTCCATCGACGAACCTGGTGCGAAAATCCTCTTTCCGCAGTCCGTTGAGGGCAAGCAGTTTGCGTATCGCGATCGTGATCGAACCGTTTTCCGCCGCGATGCCGATCAGTTTCCCCTTGAGGTCGGCATAGGTCCTGTTCTCAGGCTTCGCGACGAGACTGTAAACCGGATTATTGAATTCGGCGGCAATGGCGACGGCGTCGGAGCCCGCAAGCGTCGCTTGGATCAGAAACGGCGTCGCCACATGGCTGATGTCGGCCGTCCCGTCGTGCAGCGCTGCGATGAGCCGCTCGCCTCCGCCCGGAACGGGAAGCATGCTGAAATCCAAACCTTCGCGGACGAAATAGCCTTCGCGCTCCGCAACGAGGAGCGGCAGCGCGAAGATGCTGCGGAGCGCCGAATAGGCTTGGCCGTAACGGAGCGGGATCGCCTGCCCGGAGGCGCTCTCACAGGCGCAAAAGCAAAGCAGTGCCGCGATGATGGCACGCATGAACTCTCACTCCATACCGGCCGCCTGCGTCAAGGCCCGGCATCGCCGGTCTTCCGGCGATGCCGTCGCCTATCGCTTCGGCGCGAATTCCTGATCGGGGAATGGCGATGCGTCCGGCACCTTGATGACGACGAAAGCGTGATCGGTCGTCGCGTGGCAGGCATTGCATCCCTTGGTGAGGCTTTCATAAGCCTCATCGAATTGGCGCTGATAGCCGAGCTTGATCGCGTAATCGAGCAGCGTGATCGGCTGCGACACGGCAGCGTCGACCAAGTCCGGCACCGGCAGGCCCTTGAAGCGAGGGACCGCTTTGGAGACGACCGCAAAGCCCTGCCGGAGCTCCTTGAGCATGTAGCCGGCGAGCGGCCAGTTTTCCGCTTTTCCCGCCAGCGCGAGCTTGGTGTGGCGCGGCTGGATGAGCATGCTCATGAGGGCGGCCATCTGCGGATTGAACGGCGCCGGTTCAGCATTCGGGTCCCCGAACGGGCTTTGCGCGGCCGTGCGGCCCGACCATATGGCCGCCGTGGCAAAAGCGGTAAAGGCGGCAACCAGTA
The DNA here is from genome assembly GCA_046725125.1 of Pseudomonadota bacterium. Lineage (GTDB taxonomy): Bacteria > Pseudomonadota > Alphaproteobacteria > Rhizobiales > Xanthobacteraceae > VAZQ01. The sequence continues at coordinate 5,096 of JBKOXY010000211.1, forward strand.
TGACTGCAACGACGCGACCACGCATGACTTTCATTCTCCTTGAAGTTTACGTGCTCGGGCGTGATGCGGCATGTTAATTGTGCCAACGATGGCGCTGAGCAACAAAAGCACGACCAGCTATCCCCGCCGTCGTTCCTAGATGCGCTGCAGCGTGCATTCGGTCTCGACCGGAATTTTCGGGTCGGTGCTCGGCGACGAACGTCTGACGACGCGGAGCTGCTTGTAGCCCGGCTTGTCGCAGGAGACTTCAACGTCTTTGGGATCAACCTCCTTGCCGAAGCCCGGAACCTTGTAGGTGCCGAGCAGGTCGGTGCGCGTGACGATACCGCCGCGGTTCTTCACTCCCACGGTCACCTTGGCGTCGGGAACGGT
>JBKOXY010000115.1:0-3601 GCA_046725125.1 Pseudomonadota bacterium
TCGCCGGCAGAACGCCTGACTGGCGAAAGCCGTCGCCCGTGCCCATATCTCAACCCGTAAGCGAGTTTTGCTCGCGGATTTTATTTTCGTGACACGTCCCCATACCAAACCTTCCCTCCCCTCCAAAGACGACCTTCTCGCCTTCATCGGCCAGCAGTCCGGCAAGATCGGCACCCGCGAGATCGCCCGCGCCTTCGGCCTGAAGAACGCCGACCGCGCCACGCTCAAGCGCATGCTGCGCGAGCTCGCCGACGAAGGCGTGATCGAGCGCCGCCGCAAGAAATTGCATCACCCAGGGACCTTGCCCCCGGTGGTGGTCACCGACATCACCGCGCGCGATGCCGACGGGGAGCTGATCGCGCTTCCCACCGAGTGGGACGAGGTCGAGCACGGCCCCGCACCCAAGATCCGCGTGCGCATTCCGCGCCGCGCGCGGCCGAACGAGGTCGCCGGCATCGGCGACCGGGCTTTGCTGCGGGTCGAGGAGAGCGGCGACAAGGACGATCCGATCCGCCACACCGGGCGCGTCATCAAGCTCATCGACCGCGCCCGGCAGCGCGTGCTCGGCATCTTCCGCGCGGCGCCGGGCGGCGGCGGGCGGCTCGCGCCGATCGACAAGAAACAGCTCGGCCACGAGCTTTCGATCCCAGCGGGCGCCGGCGCAGACGCGCGCGATGGCGACCTGGTGGCGGTCGAGGTCGCGCCGCGCAGGCGCGGCTATGGGCTTGCCAGCGCGCGCGTGACGGAAAAGCTGGGCTCGCTCGCGACCGAGCGCGCGGTCAGCGTCATCGCCATCCACGCCCATTCGATCCCGCACGTGTTTCCGGCCGCGGCGACGGCGGAAGCGGAGGCCGTCAAGCCGGTGCGGCTTGCCGGCCGCGAGGATTGGCGCGCGCTGCCGCTCGTCACCATCGATCCGGCCGACGCCAAGGACCATGACGACGCCGTATACGCCGCGCGCGATGACAATCCCAACAACGCCGGCGGCTTCGTGATCAGCGTCGCCATCGCCGACGTCGCCCATTACGTGCGGCCCGGCTCGGCGCTCGACCGCGAGGCGCTCGTGCGCGGCAATTCGGTCTACTTCCCCGACCGGGTCGTGCCGATGCTGCCGGAGCGCATCTCCAACGATCTGTGCTCGCTCAAGCCCGGGGAGGATCGCGCCGCGCTGGCGGTGCGTCTCGTGGTCGGCGCCGACGGCCGCAAGCGCTCCCACAGCTTCCATCGCGTGCTCATGCGCTCGGCGGCGCGGCTCAACTACGCGCAGGCACAGGCCGCGGTCGACGGTTGGCCCGATGAAACCACCGGGCCGCTGCTGGCGTCCGTGCTGGAGCCGCTCTACTCCGCCTATCGCGCGGTCAAGCGTGCCCGCGACGCGCGCGCGCCGCTCGATCTCGACCTTCCGGAACGCAAGATCGTCCTCACCGCCCACAATACCGTCGATCGCGTGATGACGCCGGAGCGCCTCGACGCCCATCGGCTGATCGAGGAATTCATGATCCTCGCCAATGTGGCGGCCGCGGAAACGCTGGAGCGCGCGCGCATGCCGCTGATCTATCGCGTGCACGACGAGCCCGACCCCGAGCGCGTGAACGCGCTGCGCGAGTTCCTGCAAAGCCTCGACCTCTCGCTGCCCAAGGCCGGCGCGCTGCGGGCCGAGCAATTCAACCGCATTCTCGAGCGGGTGAAGGGCCGCGACGTGGAAAAGCTCGTCAACGAGGTGGTGCTGCGCACGCAGGCGCAGGCCGAATATGCCGCCGAGAACTACGGGCATTTCGGACTCAACCTGCGCCGCTACGCCCATTTCACCTCGCCGATCCGCCGTTACGCCGACCTCATCGTCCATCGCGGCCTCATCCGCGCCTTGCGACTCGGCGACGGCGGACTGCCGCAGGAGCAAGACGTCGCCGCGCTCGGCGAGATCGGCGCGCAAATCTCGGCCGCCGAGCGCCGCGCCATGAAAGCCGAACGCGAGACCTTCGATCGCCTGCTCGCCCACTTCCTCGCCGATCGCATCGGCGCAACCTTCGAGGGCCACATCTCGGGCGCCACCCGCGCCGGCCTGTTCGTCAAGCTCGACGATACCGGCGCGGACGGATTCATCCCCGCGCGCACCATCGGCGCCGATTACTTCCGCTACCACGAGGATCGCCATGCCCTGATCGGCGCTCGCAGCGGCGAGACGCACCGCCTCGGCGATCGCGTCACGGTGCGGCTCGTCGAGGCCGCGCCGGTCGCAGGCGCGCTGCGATTCGAACTTCTCTCCGAGGGCCGCTATAACGGCGCGCGCCGGCGGCGGACGCGCGAGCGCGCCGCCAACGCGCAGTCTGCGAGCCGCGGGCACCGCGAGCGGATGAGAAAACGATGAGCGACGTCCTCGCGGACCGCATCGAGCGCATGACCCGCTTCGTCAAGCGCATGAACGAGGTCGAGCGCGACCTCTCCTCCCCCTACGTGCGGCCCAAGGATGCGGCGACGCTGATCCTGGTCGACCGCGCCGGCCGCGTGCCCAAGGTCCTGCTCGGCAAACGCCATCAGGGCCACAAATTCATGCCGGGGAAATTCGTCTTTCCCGGCGGCCGCGTCGACCCGGCCGACCGGCGCATGCCGGTCGCGCGACCGCTCGATCCTGCGACCGAAGCGCACCTGATGAATCGGCTGCAACACCCGAGCGCGGCGAAAGCGCGCGCGTTCGCGCTCGCCGCCATCCGCGAGACGTTCGAGGAGACGGGCCTGCTGGTCGGCGTGCGCGAGCGCGTCACGGCAAAGGTGCCGCGCGGCCCGTGGACGGCGTTCGCCGAGGCGAACATCCTTCCCGATCTCGGCGCGTTGCACTTCATCGGCCGCGCCATCACCCCGCCCGGCCGGCCGCGCCGGTTCGACGCGCGCTTCTTCAGCATGGATGCGAGCGCGATCGCGCACCGCATCGAGGGCGTGACCGGCCCCGACGCCGAACTGGTGGAGCTCGTGTGGATGCCGCTCGCGGACGCCAAAGAGCTCGACATGCCGGCAGTCACCGGCGTGATGCTGGAAGAGCTCGACGCGCGCATCGCCGACGGCTTCGGACACGACCTGCCGGTTCCGTTCTACAGCATGCCGCGCGGGCGCTTCCGGCGCGACATGTTGTGATGCGTCCCGTGCGCATTGACATTGGCCCGCCGGCGGCTAGGTTGCGCGCGCATCAACGCGATCGAGGCTCGCCATGGCGAAGGCCACCACCATCAAAGTGAAGCTGGTTTCCAGCGCCGACACCGGTTTCTATTACGTGACGCGCAAGAATTCGCGCACCATGACCGACAAGCTGGTGAAGAAGAAATACGATCCGGTCGCCAAGAAGCACGTCGAATTTCGCGAAGCCAAGATCAAGTGAGGGCGGCTCGGACGGGCGGCGGGCCCGCGACACCCCGCGTATTTTGCGAAATTGAGCTGTGAATTAGGCAGCTGCCCGACGCCCGCGACGAAGGTGGCCGGTCGGGAGCGGCGTCATGAGGAGGCCACTCGTACCGCCCCCGAACCGGCCGAACCCCACGGACCCAGGAGATGCGGCGGACCTGAGCATTCCGCAGGGTTATCAATGCGATAGGCGATGTCTATTGCCCCC
>JBKOXY010000138.1:0-1455 GCA_046725125.1 Pseudomonadota bacterium
AGGCGCTGACGTCTTCCGGCCACTGATTGGCTTCGGCGAGCAGGACTTTGCCCGGCATGTACGAATCGAGGGCGGACCTGATTTTCCTGATGATCGCATGAGTCTCCGGGAGATTCTCGTTGTTGGTGCCTTCGCGCTCGCGTAGGTACGGAATGGCGTCCAAACGGAAGCCATCGACGCCGAGATCCACCCAGCGCCGCATGATCTGGATCATGGCCGACAGCACGCGCGGATTGTCGTAATTGAGATCCGGCTGATGCGAAAAGAAGCGGTGCCAGTAATACGCCCCAGCAAGCGAGTCCCACGCCCAATTTGATTTCTCTGTGTCGCTGAAGATGACGCGCGTTCCTGCATAAGTTTGGTCGCTATCGCTCCACACATACCAGTTGCGGGAATCGGATGTCGGCTTGCTTTGGCGTGCGCGCACGAACCAGGGATGTTGATCGGAAGTATGATTGATGACGAGCTCGGTGAGCACTCGCAGCTTTCGCCGTCTGGCCTCCTGCATGAAGCGGCGGAAATCCGACATCGTGCCGAAATCGGCATTGATTGCGCGGTAGTCTGAAATGTCGTAGCCGTCGTCACGGCCGGGCGAGGGATAGAATGGCAACAGCCAAAGCGCGGTGACGCCGAGATCCTCCAGGTAGTCGAGTTTTTCGGTCAGCCCCGCGAAATCGCCAATGCCGTCATTGTTGCTATCGGCGAAAGCCTTGACATGCAGCTGATAGATAATCGCATCCTTGAACCAAAGCTCGTCGCTTTCGAGCTTCGGCACCGCTCTGATGTCAGCGACCACATCCATGGCGCAGCCTTCACGCGAAACAACGGAACAGCAGGGCAGGGTCCTGTTGCGGATCGACGCGCAAGCGGACCCCGCCCCACTCGAGGACGTGCCCCTCTCCCGTGACCAGATTTTCAATGGATTTGACGCTTCGGCGCGAGCTTGACGGGCCGATCTCGATATCTCCGAAATGAAACCAGAATTCCCGCGGTCCAGCCTTTGTCAGCGCCACGGCGACAGCCACCGCGTTGTCGCGCCCCACCGATTCCTTGATGAAACCGATGACCCCGTTGTCATCGGTCTGGGCGAAGCGCAAATTGCTGGTTTGCAGCAGCGCCGCATTGTCCCGCCGTATCCGGTTAAGGCGACCGATGTAGCGTTTGATATTGCCGGGCCGATTCCAGTCGCGCACCTTCAATTCATATTTGTCGGAGTCGAGATATTCCTCCTTTCCGGGTATCGGTTCGTGCTCCAGCAGCTCGAAACCATTGTAGATGCCGTAATTGCTCGAAAGCGTGGCGGCCAGCGCCACTCGCGCCTTGAAGACCCAGGGTTCGCCGCTCTGCAGATGGAAGGGCAGGATGTCGGGCGTATTGACGAAGAAATTAGGCCGGAAATATTCGCGTTCGGGATAACCGGTGATCTCGCTCAGATAGGCCTGCAGTTCCTCCTTG
>JBKOXY010000196.1:0-6434 GCA_046725125.1 Pseudomonadota bacterium
CCCCAGCGCAAGCATCATGGCCCAGGACGGCCTGGGGATTGGGGAAGCAAACATCAAGACCTCCTCTTCGGATGGTACAGGCTCAACGCCGTTCGACGACGCGCACGCCGCTCGAGCCGGCAACCACGGCCGCGTGCGCGAACCCAATGAACAAGCCGTGCTCGACCACGCCTGCAATACCGTCGAGACGCTCCGCCAGCGATTTCGGATCGGCGATCCGCTCGAATGCGGCATCGAGAATCCAGTGCCCGCCGTCCGTGACGAAAGCGTGGCCGTCCTTGGCGCGGCGCAGCAGAGCCGGCCCGGCGCAGCCGACGGCCGCGGCCGCGGCCTCGATCGCCCGCCGCGTCGCGCCCAATCCGAACGGCACCACCTCGACCGGCAACGGGAAGCGGCCGAGCGCGGACACCCACTTCGACTCATCGGCAATGACGATCATGCGGGCGGAGGCTGAGGCGACGATCTTTTCCCGCAGCAGCGCGCCGCCCCCACCCTTGATCAGGCTCAGATCGGGCGCGATCTCGTCGGCACCATCGACGGTGAGATCGAGCTGCGGCGTCTCGTCGAGACTGGTGAGCGGCACGCCCAGCCGCTCGGCGTCGCTGCGAGTCCCTTCCGACGTGGGCACCGCGATCACGTCGAGGCCTGCGCGGATGCGCTCAGCCAAAAGCTCGACAAAATGCTTGGCGGTCGAGCCGCTGCCAAGGCCAAGCCGCATGCCGGGGCGCACGAATTCGAGGGCGCGGGCGGCGGCTGCACGTTTTTGGGCATCGAGATCCATCGCGATCGAAACAATTGGCCCGGCATCGGAGCAAGGACGGCGTCTATCTAGCCCCGTTCAGCGCGAGAGCATAGTCCATTCGCCATCGAACGCGCACCAAAGCGAGCCTTGCCATCCCGCGCATCACCCGGTAGCGATCACGGATGATGGTTGCTCCGACCGTCGTTTTCGATCTCGACGGCACGCTGGTCGACAGCGCGCCCGATCTCGTCGCCACGCTCAACGTCATCTTCGCCCGCGAAGGTCTGCCGCCGGTCGCCTACGATACCGCGCGCAACTTGGTCGGCGGCGGCGCGCGATCGATGATCGATCGCTCGCTGGCGGCGCAAGAGCGCAAGCTCGACGCGGCCGGGGTCGACGGCCTCGTCAAAGACTTCATCGAGCACTATGCCGCGCACATCGCCGACCGCTCCCGAGCGTTCCCCGGCCTCGAAGCAGCACTCGACCAACTCGCCGCCGGCGGCTGCCGTTTTGCGGTCTGCACCAACAAGCTCGAATGGCTCTCGGTGCGGCTCCTTGACGCGCTCGGCCTGTCAAATCGCTTCGCCGCCATTTGCGGGGCGGACACGTTCGGGTTGCAAAAGCCCCATCCGGACTTGCTGCGGCGGACGATCGCGCGTGCCGGCGGCGAGCCCGGTCACGCGGTCATGGTCGGGGACTCCATCAGCGACATCGCTACCGCCCGCGCGGCAGGAGTTCCGGTCGTTGCCGTCGACCATGGCTACACCGAGACCCCGGTGAGCGAATTGGGGCCCGACCGGGTCATCAGTACCTTCGCCGAGCTGCCAAGCGCTGTGTTCGACCTGTTGCGCGCCGACAGCCCCACTGCGGCAAACCGACGTTAATCCTATTTTACCTTATCGGCGCCACACTTGGGGGCCTTTTAGGGCGGGTAAGCCATAGCATGCGGGGAAAGGGACCCTAGGTTGTGCAGGCCCTGCCGCGCTTCTTTCTATGGTCGTGGTCTTGGGGGAGAGGCGGCCCTATGCCGCCCAGGTGGTGGGATCCAATCATGAGCCGAGTCATTGCCGTCATGGCGTGTGGCTTCATGCTGGCCGCATGTTCCGCAACGATGCCGAGCCTGGATTTCCTCAAGTCGACTCCGCAGCCCGAGGCGCTGGCCATTGAGTCCGAGCCGCCAGGGGCGGAAGCGAAAACCTCGTTGGGCGAGAGCTGCCGCACGCCCTGTAAGCTTTCGGTCCAGCCCGGCAGCGAGTTCTCCGTAACGCTTGCGCTGAGCGGCTATCAGCCACAGACCGTGTCGGTGCGTCCGGAGGCGGAGGGCGCCGCCGCTGGGCCGCGGCTCGCGCCCAATCCGGTTCACGTGGACCTGCGGCCGGCGGCACCGCCGAAAAAGCCGGTTGCGAAGAAGAAACCCGTCGCGGCAGCGGCCCGTCCCGCGGCACCGCCCCCCATGGCCTCGGCAGCGCCTACGCCCGCGCCGACGGCTGCGACACCTGCACCGACACCTGCGCCTGCGCTTGCCCCGGCACCTTCAGCCCCGACGGAGGCGGCGCCGTCGGCGACCAACTATCCCTGGCCGTCGCGATAAGTTCGGTTGGCGGCGCCATAGCGGGGCAGCGGTTATCGTCGTTGCGACCCTTGCCACAGCGCTGGACGCTCTGGCCGATATCCGTCAGAATTCCCATATGAAACGGCGGAAAGACCGCCCTTTGCCCTTGCCCGGGAGCGCCTTAACACAGGTGCGCTCTCTCGGGCGCTGAGCAGTGCCCCGTGATGACGCACGACGCGCAAAATCTCGCATTCGACCGCCAAGAAGCGCTTCCCGCGCTGATCGACCCGTTCGGACGCGCGATCACCTATCTGCGCGTCTCGGTGACCGATCGTTGCGATTTTCGCTGCGTCTATTGCATGTCGGAGAACATGACATTCCTGCCCAAGGCCGACCTGCTGTCGCTCGAAGAACTCGACCGGCTGTGCGGCGCCTTCATTGCGCGCGGCGTGAGGAAGCTTCGCCTCACCGGCGGCGAGCCGCTGGTGCGGCGCGGCATCATGACCCTCGTCGCATCGCTCGCGCGCCATCTCTCGACCGGCGCGCTCGACGAGCTTACGCTGACCACCAACGGGTCGCAGCTGCCGAAATATGCCGACGAACTCGCCGGCCATGGGGTGCGGCGCATCAACGTCTCCCTCGACACGCTCGACCCCGACAAGTTCCGCGCCGTCACGCGCTGGGGAGAGCTGGACAAGGTTTTGGCCGGCATCGATGCGGCGCAGGCGGCCGGACTCAAGGTCAAGATCAATGCGGTTGCGCTCAAAGGTGTGAACGAGGACGAGTTCCCGGCGCTGCTCGAATGGGCGCACGGGCGCGGCATGGAACTGACCCTCATCGAGGTGATGCCGCTGGGCGACGTCGGCGAGGGCCGCCTCGATCAATACCTTCCGCTGTCGATCGTGCGGGCGCGCTTGGGCGAACGGTTCACGCTCGAGGATATCGACTATCGCAGCGGCGGGCCTGCGCGCTACGTCAACGTCGCCGAGACCGGCGGCCGGCTCGGCTTCATCACGCCGCTGACCCACAATTTCTGCGAATCCTGCAATCGGGTGCGGGTGACCTGCACGGGGACCCTCTACATGTGCCTCGGTCAGGAAGACGCCGCCGACCTGCGCACGCCGTTGCGCGCGTCCGAAGGCAACGATTTGCTCGATGCGGCGATTGCGGAAGCGATCTCGCGCAAGCCCAAGGGCCACGATTTCATCATCGACCGGCGCCATCAGCGGCCGGCGCTCTCCCGCCACATGAGCGTGACCGGGGGATAACCCGGACGACAAAGGACGGACGGCGAACACGGGCTGCTGTCGCCCGTGGGTCGTCCGTTTTACCAATTGACGTCCGCGCGGGGGTCTAGGAAGGTTCGGATGTCCGGGCGGCGGCGCCGTCGGGGCCAAAAGCAGGAGGCGGCACCGGCGGTTCGGCGACCCCTCCGACGAGATCAAGGGGAACGTACGTGGAGGGTTTGCTCAGGCTGAGCCGCGCCATCGACGCGGTCAATTTCCGGATCGGCAAAGTCTTATCTTGGCTGATCCTGATCGTGGTGATCATTTCCGCGACCAATGCCACGATCAGAAAAGTGTTCGACACCTCGTCGAACGCTTGGCTGGAACTGCAGTGGGTTCTGTTCGGAGCGATTTTTCTCTTGTGTTCGCCGTGGACCCTTCTGTCCAACGAACACATCCGTATCGACATCGTCAACAACATGCTGCCGAAGCGCTGGCGTGACGGCATTGATGTCTTCGGCCATGCGTTCTTCTTGCTGCCGCTGACGATCGTCATGATCGTCACCTCGGTTCCCTTCTTCATCCGATCGTTTCGGCTCAACGAACAATCGATGAATGCCGGCGGATTGCCGCAATGGCCGGCGAAGTCGCTCATCCTCATCGGTTTCATCCTGCTGTTCTGGCAGGGCATCTCCGAGCTCATCAAGCGCATTGCGGTGATGCGAGCTCTCATTCCTGATCCGTACGTCAGCGGGGATGGGGCGCACTCGGCCGCGGAGGCGGAGGCCGAACGCATTCTCGCCTTGGCCAAAACGGATGCTGAGTAGCTGCGAACGGTAGGCCCGGGAGCGACGACGATCATGACAGCCATGCTCATCCATTACATGGCGCCGATCATGTTCGCGTCGCTGGTTGTCTTCCTACTGCTCGGCTATCCGGTCGCGTTCTCGCTCGCTGCCAACGGGCTCATCTTCGGATTGCTCGGCATCGAGCTCGGCCTATTCCGCCCTGATTTCTTGCAGGCGCTGCCCGAGCGCATCTACGGAATCATGAACAACGATATTCTGCTCGCGATACCATTCTTCACTTTCATGGGGCTCATTCTGGAGCGGTCGGGCATGGCGGAAGACCTGCTCGACACGATCGGCCAACTGTTCGGAACGGTCCGCGGCGGCCTTGCCTATGCAGTGGTCTTCGTCGGTGCGCTGCTGGCGGCCACTACCGGGGTGGTGGCAGCCTCGGTGATTTCGATGGGGCTAATCTCGCTGCCGATCATGCTGCGCTACGGCTACGATCGGCGTCTGGCCTCGGGCGTGATCGCGGCCTCCGGAACGCTCGCGCAGATCATCCCGCCCTCGCTGGTGCTCATCGTGATGGCCGACCAGCTCGGCCGCTCGGTCGGCGACATGTACGAGGGCGCATTCCTTCCGGGCCTCATGTTGGCGGGCCTCTATGCCGGCTACGTGCTGCTGGTGACGCTGCTGTTTCCCAAATTCGCCCCGGGCCTGCCGTTGGAGGCGATCGGATACCGCGAAGACGACGGCAAACGCGGCCTCACCTCGCTTGCGGCGCTGTTCGTCGTCAGCGGCACTGTCGGCGTGCTTGCGATGCGAAACTCGACCACGCACGGTGCGGATTACGTCGTGCTCGTGATGTTTATCGGCATCGTCTTCGCTTTTTGCGTCGCGGTGGTGAATTGGGCTTGCGACAGGGTGTTGAAGATCCGTTTCCTGTCGCGCCTTGCACAACAAGTCACCTTCGTGATGGTGCCGCCGCTGTTCCTGATCTTCCTGGTGCTCGGGACCATCTTCATCGGGCTTGCAACCCCGACCGAAGGCGGGGCCATGGGTGCGAGCGGTGCCCTCATTCTCGCGCTCATCAAGCGGCGGTTGACCTGGGACTTGACGCGCCAGGCCGCCGAGATCACCGCCAAGCTTTCTGCCTTCGTCGTATTCATCCTGATCGGCGCGCGCGTGTTCTCTCTCACCTTCTACGGCGTTGATGGACACAGATGGGTAGAGGAGCTTCTGGTCTCCCTGCCCGGCGGGGTCGTCGGGTTCCTGATCTTCGTCAATGTCTTCATTTTTTTTCTCGCATTCTTCCTCGATTTCTTCGAGATCGCCTTCATCGTAATCCCGCTGCTCGGGCCGGCGGCGGAGCGGCTCGGCATCGATCTCATCTGGTTCGGCGTGGTCCTCGGGGTCAACATGCAGACCTCATTTATGCACCCGCCGTTCGGTTTTGCGTTGTTCTATTTGCGCTCCGTCGCGCCGCGGGAGTCGTATATCGACCGCATTTCAAGCAAGCGGATGGCCCCGGTGACGACCGGCGAAATCTACTGGGGCGCGGTACCGTTCGTGGTGATTCAATGTATCGCAGTCGGGCTCGTCATTGCGTTCCCGGCCTTGGTCATGCATTACAAGGGGACGGGCGCGCAGATCGATCCGTCGAAGATTCAGATCGAGATCCCGCAGCTCGACATGCCGCCACCGCCACTCGACTTCGGTCCGCCGCCCAGGCCGCAGTGAAGTCGGGCGCGAAAATCGCGAGCCCCGGAGCCGAGGCTCCGGGGCCCAGCGATTAATTGTGATCAATGCGAGCCGTCAGGTTCGCGTGCGCATGCGGATCATGAAGCTGTCGAACGAGAGCTCGGCGACCTGCAGCCACAGCAGAGAATCGCCGCGAAACGCCACGAGGCTGTCGTATAGCTTCTTGAAGTGGGGGTTCGTCTTCGACAGCTCCGCGTAGATATCGGTCGCGGCTTTATAGCAGGCTTCCATGACATCCTGAGGAAACGCACGCAGTAGCACGCCTTGCGACAGCAAGCGTTTGAGTGCAGGCGGATTGTTATAGTCATACCTGCCGATGACCCATTCCCATGCATCGCCGGAGGCGGTTAGGATTGCCGACTGAT
>JBKOXY010000004.1:0-7161 GCA_046725125.1 Pseudomonadota bacterium
GCCCGCCATCACCATCGACCGCGAGCCCCAGGTTCCGGTGGAGAACGGGCTGTAAAGAGTGTCGCCCTGCAGCACCTTGATGCGATCGAAGTCGACGCCGAGGATCTCGTGCGCCACCTGCGCCAGCGTGGTCTCGTGGCCCTGCCCGTGCGAATGGGTGCCGACGCGGATCTCGAGGTCCCCGTCCGCCGTCAGCCGCACCGTCGCCTGCTCGTACCCGGGCACGACCGGACGGCCCCAGCCGGCCAGCACCGCGGTTCCCATGGCGCCTTGCTCGCAGAAAATCGAAAATCCGACGCCGACCAGCCGCCCGTCGGGCTCGCTCCTGCGCTGCCGCTCGCGGACGGCGGGCAGTCCAATGGCCGCAACCGCCCGGCGCATGGATTGCGGGTAATCGCCGCCATCGAATTGCTTCTTGGTCACGTTCTCGAACGGCATCTGTTCGGGGCGCACGAGGTTTCTCAGCCGCACCTCATACGGTTCGATGCCGGCCTGGCGCGCGATCGCATCCATGATGACTTCGACCGCAAGGCACACGCCTGAGCGCGCCACCCCGCGATACGGCAGGATGGGGCACTTGTTGGTCGCGACCGCGGTCGAGCGGCAGCGGTACGCGCTGAAATCGTAGGGCCCCGGCAGCAGGCTCGCCACCTGCGCCGCCTCGAGCGCGGACGAGGTGGGATAAACGGAATAGGCACCGGCATCCACGGTGGCGACGCAATCGAGCGCCAGCAGCCGCCCGTCCCCGTCGGCATAGCCGGTGATGCGATAATGGTGCTCGCGGCAATTGGCATTCGCGCTCAGGTGCTCGCGGCAGTCCTCGAGCCAACGCACCGGCGTTGCGACGCGCATCGCGAGCCAGGCCAGCGCCACCTCTTCGCGACAGAGCAGGCCTTTGTAGCCGAAGCCGCCGCCCACATCGGGCGAAATCACGCGAATCGAACCGTCGTCGAGGCCCAGGCACTCGGCCACGCCGCGCTGCACGACATGCGGCATTTGGGTCGCGCTGATGAGAGTGAGAAAACCCAAGCGAGCGTCCCAATGGGTGAGGACGCCGCGTCCCTCCAGCGGGAACATGCAATGTCGCGCGGTGCGGATTTCGCGCGTGACCTTGATGGCGGCGGTTTCGGCGATGCGATCGATCGCACCATCCTGGAAAAATTCGATGAAGACGTTGTCGCCCCACTCCTCGTGCACCAGCGGCGCATGCGCCCGGCGTGCGGCCAGCATGTCGACGACGGGCTCCAACTCTTCATACTCGACAGTGACGCTGTCGGCGATGTCTTCCGCTTGCGCCCGCGAGGGCGCGACGCAGATGGCGACAAGTTCGCCCACGTAGCGGACCTTGTCGCGGGCCAGAATGGGTTCGGAGGAATGCTTGAAGCCGCTGAGCGCGGTCGCGGCTCGAATGGGATTGACGTTGGCGAGATCATGCGCGGTGAAAACGGCGCCCTTGTGCGCGTCGGGAACGTGCACGTTGCGAATGCGGCCGTGCGCCACCGAGCTGCGCACGAAGGCGACTTCGCGCGCGCTGGGAACGCGGAAATCAGCGACGTATTGGCCTTGCCCGCGCAGAAATCGCTCGTCCTCCTTGCGCAGAACGGAAGCCCCGACCCCTTGGCCAGCCATGCTTGAACTCTAGCTTGCGGTGGAGAGCAGCGGTGCGGCATCGACACGCCGGGGGGCGACGCGCGTCCTGATGAATTCGGCGCCGGCGGTGGGATGCCCAAAGAAGGAGCTTGCAAGCGCGGTCAAGCGCGGTCATCCTGAGAGTGACGGTTATTAGTATGATAGTATGATGGGGCTGTGAAGGTCTCCGCGCCAACTCGGCACAGAAATCGCCTAACCGCGGCGTGCGCGGTTTCGAACCAACGGTTATGGCTGCCGACAGCGGGATTGAGGAGAGCCATTCGATGCGGTCGGCAGTCGCCTCGCCGCCGCCCGGACTAGCTCCCGGCCGCGCCCGCGGCGATGGCGCAGCGATCGTGCGCATCACAGCTCTCAAGAAGACCTTCGGCGACCTCGAAGCGATCCGCCAGATGTCGTTCGACGTCGGCGACGGGGAATTTCTGAGCGTGTTGGGTCCGAGCGGCTGCGGCAAGAGTACGCTGCTCATGATGATTGCGGGACTGATCGATCCCACCGCAGGCGAAATCCGAATCCAAGATGCGAAAGTGGCTGGGCCTCGGCGGGAAGTCGGCGTGGTGTTCCAGAGCCCGGTTCTGTTGCCCTGGCGCACGGTGTTGCAAAACGTGCTCTTTCCCATCGAGTTGCTGAAGCTGCCGCGTCCGCAATACCGGCGGCGAGCGATGGAACTGCTGCGCATGGCGAAAATCGACGAATATGCCGGGCTGTTGCCGCGTCAGCTGTCGGGAGGCATGCGGCAGCGGGTGGCGATTTGCCGGGCGCTCGTGCACGACCCCAGCATCCTGCTGATGGATGAGCCGTTCAGCGCGTTGGATGCGATCACACGCGACGAAATGGCGGTCGAGCTGCAACGCATCTGGCAGGCCAATCGGAAAACGGTGATTTTCGTCACCCACAGCATTCGTGAAGCGGCATTCCTCTCCGACCGCGTCGTGGTCATGGGTCGTCGGCCGGCGACGATCATCGACGAAGTGGCGATCGATCTTCCGCGGCCGCGGCATATCGCCGTAACCGAGGACGAAACGTTCAATCGCTTGGTTCGCCATCTGCGCAAGGCGATCGAGGTCAGCCATGCGGAATAACATCGGCAAATACGCGGCTACGATCGCTTGGCCGGTGCTCGTCACGGCGCTCATCCTCTTGGCGTGGGAGCTCAGCGTCAGAGCATTGGGCATCCGCAGCATCATATTGCCGCCGCCATCGGTGGTCTTCGAAACGATGGCGCAGCGGCATGATCTCCTGTTTGCGCATTTGTGGCCCTCGCTTTATCTGACCGTCCTGGGATTTGTGCTCTCCGTCATCGGCGGCATCGTCGTCGCCGTGTTGATCACCTACTCCGCCATCGTCCGAAAGGGCTTTTATCCGGTCATCGTGGTCTCGCAGGTCATCCCAAAAATCTCCATCGCACCCTTGTTCATCGTGTGGTTCGGGACGGGAACCATGTCGAGCCTGCTGCTGGCCTTCCTGGTCGCGTTCTTTCCGATGACGATCAACGCGGCCATGGGTTTCGAGTCGATCGACGAGGATATTCACCGCATGGCGCGCACCTTCATGGGCTCGCGCTGGCAGATCTTTTGGAAGATCCGCATGCCTAACGCATTGCCGTATATCTTCGGCGGCATGAAGATTTCCATCACGTTGGCCATCATCGGCGTCATCGTGTCGGAGTTCGTCGCTTCACAGGAAGGCATCGGCTATTTGATCAAGCTCGCCGGCGGTTTGTTGGACACTCCGCTGATGCTGGCTGCGATCGTCGCGCTCAGCATCAGCGGGCTCGCCCTCTATGCGATCATCGCCGCGGCGGAAAGCTGGGCCGTTTACTGGCAGCCACCACCCGAGGCCGTCGGGGTTGCAGGAGGATGATGCGCCGGACCGGACGCAGGTTCGCAGTCTTGATCCGCCTCGTCCAGCAAGGCTAGTGAGGGCTAAAGCTTGACGCCGGCCGCCGCCAAAATAGACCGCGCCCGCGCCCGCTGATCATCGGAGATCGTCAGACGTTCGGCAAAATCGCGTCCGGTCGGGCGGGTGGCGTCGATGCCCATCTTGGTGAGCGTGAACTGCTCCGGGTCCGACGTGGGGTCGAGAATTGCGCCCTTGGCCCCCGGGATGAAGACGATGTCTTTCTCCGCCCGCACCCGTGTGGCCACGGCCCACATGACGTCGTTGATGTCGAAGACATCCACGTCGTCGTCAACGACGATGACGTATTTCGTGTACTGCTCGGTGCCGAGAGCGGCCATGATGGCCATCTGCGGCTCGCCTTCGGCGATCTTCTTCATGGAAATGAACGCTATGAAGGCGCCGCAGGTCGTGTGCGGCACGTGCACGGCACGCACGTTCGGCAGGTTGCGCCGCAGCGCGTTGAGGATCTCGCCTTCGCGGGTGATGCAGGAAATTAAGATGTGATCTCGCGACATCCCCGACGTGACACTATGGAACATGGCGTCGCGGCGCATGCGAATCCGGTGCGCGACGAACACGTTCTGCGTGCTGCGGTACGAGGCGTAGCCGGTGAACTCGCTGAACGGACCTTCCGGCTCGTGCACGTTGGGCAGGATTTCGCCTTCGATAATGATCTCGGCGCCGGCGGGCACTTCGAGATCGGCGACCCCGCAGCGGGCAAGCCGGTAGGGTTCGCCGAACAACCCGCCGATGATTTCGAATTTTCGCACCTGCGGCGGATAGGCGTAGACCATCGAGCCCATATAGTGCAGCGGGTGGATCCCCAGCGTAATGGCGGCGGCGAGCGACTGTCCC
The DNA here is from genome assembly GCA_046725125.1 of Pseudomonadota bacterium. GTDB lineage: Bacteria > Pseudomonadota > Alphaproteobacteria > Rhizobiales > Xanthobacteraceae > VAZQ01. The sequence goes on from JBKOXY010000004.1 coordinate 4,405, forward strand.
CGCTCCTCGGCGCGGCGGTGGTATTCGTACAGGCGGCGGCGTGAATGCAACGACACGCCCAGGCGGTTTTTGCCCTTCAGCATCAGACGATGGAAACCGGTCGTGTCGATGCCGGTCACAGGATCGCGCGCCACGATCTGACCAGCGGTGATGTACGGCGCCGCATCGACCGTGAATTGCAGCGGGATCGGCAATTTCGTCAGGTCAACCTCGTCGCCTTCGAGCACCACGTCTTCCCATGCGCCCCGGTTGACGATCTCGCAGGGAATATACTTTTGGCAGCGTTCCCGAAATGCCGTGGGCAGATTGCCGGGTTCGACCCCGAGACAGGCCGCCAGCAGCTTGCGACTGCCGGCGACATTCGTGACCAGCTGCATTCCGCTGCCGCGCACGTTTTCGAACACGACGACTGGGCTCTTGCCCGCGTGATCGAGCTCGAATACCAACGCAGTGGCATCGAAACGCAAGTCGATCGGCTCACGCACGCGCAGCAATTCGTCCGGATATTCCGTTTCCACCAGCCGCAAGAAGCCGCGCAGACTTTGCCGGTCGCTGTCCACATTTCCTTTCACGATTTTCTTTCCCCTGCTCAGCCCGCGCGCTGTATCATCGTACACGATATGCGGCCCAGCAAGAAGATCGCGACAGGAGGCCGTTCCGTGTCGTGCCCCACGCGGTGTGCAAAGACTGACGGAAGAATAGGCTTGAACGGATCGGTCATTATACGCTTGAACGCACCAAACCTTTCCGAGAGGAAGATACCCATGAGACTTCCGCGCCGTCGATTTCTGCATCTCGCCGCCGTCGCGATCGGGACTCTTGCCGCACCGGGGCTGGCATCGGCGCAAGCCTATCCCACTCGCCCCATCCAGGTCATCGTTCCCTTTGCGGGTGGCAGCGCCAGCGACGTGGTCATGCGCATTCTCCTCGACCGAATGGCGAAGTCCATCGGGCAACCCTTCGTCGTCGACAACCGGCCAGGAGCAGGCGGCAATATCGGCACCAGCGCGGCGACGAAAGCAACACCCGACGGCTACACGCTGGTGATGGGCTCGACCGGGCCGATGGCCGCCAACAGAACGCTTTACCGCGATCTCGGCTACGACCCGGAGAAGGATTTGGAGCCGATCTCGCTGTTCGCGCACTTCCCTATTCTCATCGTGGTGAGCTCGAAGCTGCCGGTGAAGTCGGTGGGCGAATTCGTCACCTATGCAAAGACGCGGCCGAAGCAGCTCAACTACGGCTCGGTGGGCATCGGAAGCTCGCAACATCTCGCCGGCGTCTATTTCGAGCAGGTGGCGGGACTCGAGCTCACCCACGTGCCTTACCGCAACATCGCGCAATACGTGCCGGACCTGATCGCCGGCGCGGTGCCGGTGGGATTCCAGTGGCTGCCGAACGTCAGCGCGCCCCTCCAGAGCGGCGACGCCAGGGCGCTCGCTGTTGCGGCGAGCAAACGCATGACCGCGCTTCCCGATGTTCCCACGGTCGCGGAAGCGGAGATCAAGAACTACGAGGCGTCCGGCTGGCTGGCGCTATTGGCGCCCCACGGCACGCCAAAGCCGATCATCGCCAGGCTCAATGAGGAGCTGGTCGCGGCCGTCAACGATCCGTCGGTAACCGCCAAGATCATCGAGCAGGGCGCGGAAGGCGTTTCCACCACTCCCGAGGAACTCGCCAAGTTCATCGCCTCCGAGTCGGCCAAATGGCGCGCCATCATCGTCAAAGCCGGCATCCCTCCCATTCAATAACAGTCTTGTTCATGCCCGGGCGGATCAGGCATACGGCGGCCATCCGATCGGATGCGCCTCTTCGACGAGCTTGGCCAGCGACAGAATGCGCGGTTCCTCGAACCGCGGCGCGACGATTTGCAAGCCGACCGGTAGTCCGTCTCTAGTCTTGCCAGCGGGGACACTGCCGGCCGGCAGGCTGACGAGCGTGATGAGGAATGTCGGCGCGATCCAATCGATGTAGTTGTCGAATTTTCGTCCGTTGATCTCGTTCGGAAAATTCATCTCGACGGGATAGGGTTTCACCGGCGCGGCCGGCGTCAGCAGGATGTCGAAGCGCTCGAACAATTCGCGGAAGCGGTGAAACAGCCGCTGGCGCGTGTGCTCCGCGGCGGCGAGATCGAGCGCACTGACCTTCATCCCGGCCTTCACATCCTCTTTCAAATTCTCGCCGAACGCTTCGACTTGCGCGAGCCGCGTAAATTGCCGTCCGAGCATCCAGGCGCCGCGCCAGGTCTTATAGGGATCGCGGCCATCGGACGCGTCGAAGGCGATCTCCTCGACGACCGCGCCGGTGTCCTGCAATTGCCGTGCGGCTTGCCGGCAGATGGCATCAATCTCGGCGTCGACCCCGATTCCGGCAATGTCAGATGCATAGGCGATCCGCAACCCGCGCGCGTCCTTGCAGCGGTCCACCTCCGTGAGCGCACTGCTCCAGGGTGGCGCAACCGAGATCGGCGAGAGGCGGCTCAACCCGATCATCGCGTCGAGCACGAGCGCCGCGTCCTCAGCCGTGCGCGCCAGCGGGCCGTGCACTTGGCCCGGATCCCACAACAGCGGCGTCGGATGATTTGGGATCAGGCCGGGCGTCGGCCGTATGCCTACAATGCCGCAGAACGCCGCCGGAATTCGGATCGAGCAGCCGAAATCGGTTCCCTGCGCGATCGGAACCATGCCGGTCGCGACCGCCACCGCCGAGCCTCCGGAGGAGCCGGCTGGGCTGAGCGCGGGATTCCAGGGATTGCGC
>JBKOXY010000459.1:0-18053 GCA_046725125.1 Pseudomonadota bacterium
GCGACTGCGGGCGACCTGCGCTACCAACTTTCGTTCGGCCAAACCGCCCGCGAGTGCGCGGTGCAGGGTGCCACGTTGATCATCAAAGTCGGTGTCCAGGGCCGCGTCATACTCGGACCGATGGGCAGTCCGGGGCAGGTCGAGGTTCCGCTACGCTATGCGGTGGTGCGCGAGGGTCCGCAGCCCAAGACCGTCGCGACCAAATTCAAGCGGATTGCGGTAACCGTTGCGCCGGGCCAGACCCATGTCCAATTCGTCGATATCGAGGAGGGCTTGGCCTTCCCGATGCCATCGAAGTCGGAACTCGACGCTTATGTCGTCTATGTCGGTTTTGACGAGATCGGGGACAAGAACGAGAAGAAGCCGCCGAAGACGGCGAGGAAGACGGCGACACGGCAGCAATAGACGATCCCGGTCCTGTCTACCACCCGCGCAGTGCGACCACTGCGCTCTTTAAATGTCGCAGGTCAGCGACAATCGTCCGTGCCCCCGCCAATCTCAGCTGCTCGCCGAGGTGCGCCCCGGCATGACTGCCGCCAACAAACCCGACTGCGGTCATACCCGCCGCCGTGGCGGCGGCCACACCAGCCGGAGAATCGTCGACCACGATGCTGTCGGCAGCCTGAACACCCATCCGAGACGCCGCGTGCAGGCGTAGATCCGGCGCGGGTTTGCCGTTGCGGACGTCACTTGCGGAAAATAGAAAGTTGAAGAATTTCGCGAGCCCCGTGGTCTCCAGACTTGCCCGAACACGGTCGGGAGGCGAGGACGATGCCACGCATTTCGGCCCGCGTAGCCAGGTAAGCGCGTGGGCGGCGTGCGGCATGGCGCGTAGCTCCGCACGTAAGCGCGCCAGCGTTGCCGCCGCGAGGGTGTCGCCGAAATTAACCGGCAGCTTGCAGCGGGTGGCCGCTTCGATGCTGGCGAGCATGTCGGCGGGGCGGCGCCCGGAAAAATAGCGAGTCACGAGCTCCGGGGTAATCGAAATTCCCGCGCGCGCAAATTCGTCGGCGGCAGCCGCTGCGGCGATTTGTTCGCTGTCGACCAACACACCGTTGCAATCAAAGATGATCACGGGAGGGCCTCACGCCAGCATGCCTGCGGCACCGCATTGGTTTCGTGCTGTTCAACGAATCGCGACGCAAGCGATAGGAATCGCGCGCACATGGCAAAAGTCGGGCGCCGCGCGGCCGGGCGATTTTTTTACACAGTTTCTGCGTTTTGCGACAAAAAACGGGGATGATCGTGCATGCTGGCCGAAAGTGGCCGGAAATAAGACTAGTTTAGCTTGCCCTTGAGGTCTGCGATGCCTTTGGCAAGAAGGTCGTCGGCAACCTTGTCCTTGACGGTGCGGGTGAGGATCGTTTTAGCGGCAGCGGCCGCAACCTCGGCGGCAGCCGAGCGCACGTCGGCAAGTGCCTGAGCTTCGGCCTGAGCGATTTTGCTTTCCGCCATCTTGGTACGCCGCACGACGAATTCTTCGATCTTGGCCTCGGCTTCGGCGGCAAGCCGCTCTGCCTCTGTCTTGGCGCCGGCGATGATCGCCTGCGCCTCGTGCTCGGCTTCCTGCTGCTTGCGTCGATATGTGGCAAGCAGGGCCTCAGCTTCCGCCTTGAGCCTGCGCGCCTCGTCGAACTCCGCCTTGATGCGTTCCCGCCGGTCGTCGATGCTCTTGAGCAAGAGCTTGTGCGCCCGGAAATAACCGAGCACGCCGACGAAGATGACAAAGGCGACCGCGACCCAGAACTCGGCTTCAAACATTGGCTTCCTCAGCGCTTGAGCGCCTTGCTGACGGCTTCGGCGACCTCCTCGCCCGCCGGCGCGATGCCAGTCAGCCGTTCGACAATCGCGCCTGCAGCCTCGTTGGCGATGCTGCGCACGTTCCCCATCGCCGCCGATCGCGTCCCGGCAATAGTCTTCTCAGCTTCGGCGATACGGGAATTGAGTTTCGCGTCCACCTCCTTGCGACGGGCTTGGGCTGCTGCCGCCGCCTTTGCACGCGTCTCGTTGGCGAGCGCTTGCGCCCGTCCGCGTGCCTCCGCTAACGCCTTCTCGTGGGCCGCAATGGCGGCGTCGGATGCGTCCTTGAAGCGCTGCGCTTCCGCAAGATCGTCTTCGACGCGCCGGCGGCGCGCTTCCAGAATTGAGGCGATGCGCGGCAACGCAATTCGCGACATCAGCAAATAAAGCGCGATGAAAGCCAGCGCGAGCCACAACAATTGGGACGCAAAGGTGTGTGCATCGAAGGGAGGAAACCCTTTGCCGCGCTCGCTCCCGGGAATGTGCTCGACCGACGTAATGGGCTGCGCACTCTTCTGAGCCATCGCCAAATTCCGAACCTCGCGCCGCGGCACTCGAGCGCCGCGTTTGGGATCAATCGCCGGATGTTACAGGGCGAACAGCAGCAATAGGGCGATCAACAGCGAAAAGATACCGAGCGCCTCGGTCACCGCGAAGCCGAAAATCAGGTTGCCGAACTGGCCCTGCGCGGCTGACGGATTGCGCAGCGCGGCGGCGAGATAATGGCCGAAGATGGTGCCGACGCCCACGCCGGCACCGCCCATGCCGATGCAGGCGATGCCGGCGCCGATCATCTTTGCGGCTTGAGGATCCATGATGAAGAGCTCCTTTCAAGGCTTGAAGAGCGGGCATCAGTGGCCCGCGTGGATCGCCTCACTGAGATAGATGCAAGTGAGGATGGCGAAGACGTAGGCCTGCAGGAAAGCGACCAGCAGTTCCAGCGCCGTGAGGGCGACTGTGAGGCCGAGCGGCACGATGGCGCCGAGCCAACCGAGAAAGCCGAGTGCGCCCAGCATCGTCACGAAGCCACCGAATACTTTGAGGGTGATGTGACCGGCAAGCATGTTGGCGAACAGCCGTACGCTATGGGAGACGGGCCGCGACAGAAATGACAGCACCTCGATGAACGTCACCAACGGCATGATGTAAATCGGCACTCCGCTCGGGACCCACAACTTGAAGAAATGCAAACCGTGCTTCCAGAAGCCATAAATCACCACCGTGAGAAAAACGAGAAGCGCGAGTGCAACCGTAATGATGATGTGGCTCGTGACCGTGAAGGTATAGGGAATGATGCCGATCACGTTCAGCACGAGAATGAACATGAACAGCGAGAATACCAGCGGGAAAAATTTCATGCCCTCGGTGCCGGCGGTGTTCCGCAGCGTAGTGGCGACGAACTCGTACGACATTTCGGCGACCGATTGCAGCCGCCCCGGCACTAGGGCGCGCGAACTGGTGGCGCCAAGCATCAGCAATAGGATCAGGAGTAACCCGATCAGCATGAAAAGCGCCGAATTCGTGAAAGCAATCTCGATCCCGCCGATGCGAGCGATTGGAAACAGGTTTTTGATCTCAAACTGATGGATAGGATCCATGACGGATCAAGTCCTTCGTCGCTTCGTCGCCGCGCGGCCGCTTCGGGCGTGGGCGGCCGTGTTCATTGCTTCGAACCGGGCGGGTCCAATGTATTGTTCGCTACTACTCCCGCCGCGCGCATCACGTTGAGAACCCCGGCTACGAAGCCGAGAAGCAGAAACACGATCATCCCCCAAGGCGAGATTCCCAGCCAGCGATCAACCAGCCAGCCGATGGCCGCACCGACCACGACCCCGGCCACGAGCTCGGTCGAGAGCCGAAAACCGCGGGCGATCGCTGCCGGATCGGCCGCCGCACGGTGACCGGAGTCGCTTTCGGAAGGACGATTGGGCTGGACCTCGCCGAGCCGCTCGCCGAGACGCTTAAGCCTCGCGGAGAGCGCAGCCTCGTCGGGCGGGAGTTGTTCGCGATCTCCTTTTTCGCGTGCGTCGTCGGCCATGCTTTCGACACCCGCGACGGTTCAGGCAAGATCACGGTATTTCCGCCCCCCAAGCCGCGCGGACCATACTGACTGGGTTTATACGAGTCAAGAATTGTACCTTCGCAGTAAATGTTTGACAATGAAGCGGAATCGCGCGGCTGGCGAGGGATAGAGCCGGCGTTTTTCGGCAATCCCGGTGACGCGGATTTTTGACCGCGAGGCGGCGCCCTTTGCAGCTCCTTCCCGGGGTGGCGCGGCGGTCACCGTCCCGATTGGATAGCGTTGGAGTCCGCACAATGGGGCGCCATTGCGCCGCCCTGGAGCGATCGTCTATGGGGACGATGCGCAAGGAGGAATCGCATGATCCGTACGGCTCTATTCATGGTCGCTGGGCTTGCGCTTGCAGGGTCGGCGGCGTTGGCACAAAGCACAGTGCCCGAGAGCGACGACAGCCGCTACACCTTCAACCGCATCGATGATGGCTATCTGCGGCTTGACGGCCGCACCGGCCAGGTATCGATCTGCGCGCGGCGCCCGGTGGGATGGACGTGCGAGGCGGTGCCGGACGAGCGCGCAGCACTCGAAGCCGAGATCGCACGCCTTCAGGGCGAAAACATAGCGGTCAAGAAAGAGCTGCTTGCGCGCAATCTGCCGCTGCCCGGCACCGTCAAGCCGGAGCCGCCGGCGGCCAAGCCGGAGGAGCCTCGCCTGCAATTGCCTGATGATGCCGATCTCAACAAGGTCATGAATTTCATCGAAAAGATCTGGCGCCGCCTGGTTGAGATGATTACTACGCTGCAGAAGGACAAGACCTGACGATCGCCGCGGCGGTAAGGCCATGAGTGATCCGTCGTCTCCCATCATCAGCTTCGCGCCCGAGACCATTGCGACTACGACACTCGTGGTCGAGACCAGCGGACAGGCCTTCACCGAGATCACGCGCGAGGCGATGCAGTTCATCAAACAGACCGGCGCGAAGGACGGCGCGCTGTTCATGTTCATGCGGCATACTTCGGCCTCTCTCGTCATCCAGGAAAACGCCGATCCCGACGTGCGCACCGACCTTGCGAGCGCGCTCGATCGCCTCGCACCCGCCGATGCCCACTGGGTTCATGATGTCGAGGGCCCTGACGATATGCCGGCGCACGTAAAGACCATGCTCACCGGCGTATCGCTCCACGTCCCCGTGATTGGCGGGGCGCTCGCGCTCGGGACTTGGCAGGGCATCTACATCGCCGAACATCGCGCCCGGCCGCACCGGCGCGAGATCGTGCTGCAATTCATCGGCAGCAGGCAGTAATCCCGGTTGTCTGCGTTCTCACGAACGCCGATCGAAGCCAACCGATGGCAGGCCGTGAACACGATCCCGGAAGTTGTGCTATGCTATCGGGCACTGCTGGCGTCTGGGTTCAAGAGACAGAGCCTGAGGCGGAGATGAAGCGGGTGGACCAATCGGTACGCTTGATCATCGCGGACGATCATCCGCTGTTTCGCGGGGCCTTGCGCGAGGCCGTCTCAGGTCTGTTCGATGAGATCGAGATTGCCGAGGCAGGATCCTTTGAGGATGTGGCGAAGCTGCTCGAGCGCGGCGGGGAGGTTGATCTCATCCTGCTCGACTTGACGATGCCTGGCGTGCGCGGATGCTCTGGCCTCATGTATCTGCGTGCCCAGTATCCAAGTGTCCCGATTGTCGTGGTCTCGGCGAACGACGATCCCGGGGTCATCCGGCGTTGCATGGATTTCGGAGCCTTGGGCTTCATCCCCAAGACGCTCGGCATCGAGGCCATGCGAGGGGCGATCAGCCGGGTATTCGAAGGCGGCGTTTGGACCCCGCCCGATATCGACCTCGGGGCGGGCTCCGATGCCGAGACGGCCGACTTGTTGACGCGGCTTACGTCATTGACGCCCCAGCAGGTGCGCGTGCTGATGATGCTGTCGGAGGGCCTGCTCAACAAACAGATTGCCTACGAGCTCAGCGTCTCCGAAGCGACCGTCAAGGCGCACGTCTCGGCGATCCTCCAAAAGCTCGGGGTCGAGAGCCGCACACAAGCGGTGATCGCCGCCGCCAAGATCGAGCTCGGCCAGTGGCCGCAGCCGGTAAGCGCGGGGCATTGATTTGTTGAATTCGTGGTGGTTTCGCCGATCGTGTGGCGTCTCATTCCGCCGCTGCGACCCGCTGCATGCGCCACTGCGTCAGTAGCGCCCGCAATGCCGCCGGCTTGATCGGCTTGTTGAACAGCTGGATGCCGTTCGCGCGGGCGTCCTCGCGCACGTGCGGGCTGCGATCGGCGGTAATCAGGATGGCCGTAAGGTCGGCGCCGAAGCGCCGCCGCAGCTCCGTGATCGCTGCAATGCCGTTTCCTTCGTCGAGGTGGTAATCCACCAGCAGGCCGTCAGGTGCTACCTTGGCTTCTGCCACGACTTCGATCGCTGCCTTGAGATCCGGCGCCTTGAAGACCCGGCAGCCCCATCCGGCCAGCAGCGTTTCCATTCCATCGAGAATCGTGAGGTCGTTGTCGATGCACAGAACAGTGATGCCCGAGAGCTGCACGCGATCGACCTCGCGTGCCATGCGTTGACGCTGGGTCGCGGGAATGACGGCGGAGAGCGGCACTTCGACCGAGAACTGCGACCCACGGCCGACCGCTGAGGTGACGGTGATCCTGCAGTCGAGAACGCGTGCGATGCGCTCCACGATCGAAAGGCCGAGCCCCAAGCCGCGTGCCGCCTTGGCGCCCTGATCGAGCCGGTAAAACTCCTGGAAAATCGCCCGCTTTTTCGAAGCCGGAACGCCAAGTCCGGTATCGTAGACGTCGATGCGCAGCCGCCCGTCGTGCGGCCGGCAGCCCACCAGCACGCGGCCCTTGGGGGTATATTTGATCGCGTTGGAGACGAGATTCTGCAACAGCCGGCGCAACAAACGCCGGTCGGATTGGACGGCGAGCGAGCAGGGCACGAATTTGAGGGTTAGTCCCTTTTCCTGCGCGAGCGGCGTGAATTCGACCTCGAGCTGGCGCAAAAGCTCGTCGATGCGAAAGACGACGATCTCTGGCTTCATCGCGCCAGTATCAAGCCGCGAAATGTCGAGCAGTGCGCCGAATATTTCTTCCACGGCGTCGAGCGAGGCGTCGATATTGGTGACAAGCCGGGCATCGTTGCCGCTGCGTTGCCGCTCGACCAGGCTGGTGACGTAAAGGCGAGCGGCATTGAGCGGTTGCAGGATGTCGTGGCTCGCCGCGGCGAGGAAACGGGTCTTGGAAATGTTGGCCTCTTCGGCCTCGCCCTTGGCACGGCCGAGTTCAGTATTGAGGCTGGTCAACTCTTCGGTGCGCTCCTGCACCCGCCGCTCCAGCGATTCGTTGGCGCGCTCAAGCTCCTCCGCCGCTTTCACGCTTGGCGTAATATCGGTGAACGTCGTGACGATGCCGCCGTCCGGCATCGGGTTCGCACGCACCTCCATCACCAGATCGCGGTCATCAAAGCGTTCCAGAAACGGCTCGCTGCTTGCGACGTAACGGGCAAGCCGTTCGCGCACGAGCGCCTCGGCGGTGTTTTTGTCAGAAGTGCTCTGTTCGGCGTGGAAGCGCAGGATGTGGTCGAGGCCGGTGCCGACCCGAGTGAGCTGCGGCGGCAGTGCGAGGATCTCGCCGAACTGGCGATTCCAACAGACGAGGTGCAGCTCCTTGTCGAATACCGCGATGCCCTGGCGAACATGGTCAAGCGCGGTCTGTAAAATCTCACGGTTGTAGTGGATGGCGGCGTTGGCGTCGTCGAGGAGCTTGAGCGCGGCCTTAGTCGAGACCGTACGCTTGCGCAGGAGGAGCGAGAGCACGAGGCGGGACGATGCCGCGCCGATGGCGGACGCGAGCAGATGCTCGGCATAGCGCAGGAGCTGAAAGTCCGCCTCGGCTTTTGGGTCAATGCTGATGCCGCGCGTCAAAGCATAGCTGTCGAAGGAGGTGCGTGTGCGCTCTTCGCCGAGGTAGCGGGAGACGGTCGTGGTCAATTCCTCGACCGTTACCGAGGAGCGCCACAGCCGAAAGCTCGGCGGGATCGGGGTCAGGTCGGAGGGAACGAAGAGGTCGGCCTGCAGTCGTTCGATCGAAGCCGGCGCACGCTCAAGCGAGAACACCACATAGGCAAGAGCATTGAGCGAAAGGCTCCAGATCACGCCGTGGGCGAGCGGTGGGAGATCGAGTCCGATGAGCGCCTGCGGGCGCAGCATCGTGATTCCCCACGGGCCCTGGGAGAGAAGGCTCTGACCGACGATGCCGGCGTCCGCGAAGCTCGGCAGCAGCAACGTATAGGCCCAGGCCAGGATTCCGACCGTCATCCCCGCCAACGCGCCGCGTGCGGTAGCTCGTCGCCAGATCAGTCCGCCGAAAAAGGCAGGCGCGAGCTGGGCAATAGCCGCAAAGGACAACAGGCCGATCGAGGCAAGCTGCGCATCGCCCGCCAAGCGATAGTATACGTAGGCGAGAAACAGGATGACGAAGATCGCCATTCGCCGCACGGTGAGCAGCAAACCACCGATATTGTCTCGCCCGGTGATCAGTGCCTCGCGCCGCTGCAGCACGAGCGGCATGAGGATGTCGTTCGACACCATGATGGCGAGTGCGACCGATTCCACGATCACCATCGCGGTCGCCGCCGAGAGGCCGCCGAGGAAGGCTGCGATCGTAAACAGGTCGGAATGCGCCGCGAGCGGCAAGGCCAGGACGAACATGTCGCTGTCGACCTGCCCCGGCGTGAACGTCAGCAGGCCGGCCAATGCGATGGGTACGACGAACAGATTGATCAGCACGAGATAGAGCGGAAACAGCCAAGAGGCACGCCTGATCTCGTCCTCGCTGTTGTTCTCGACCACGGTGACGTGGAACTGACGCGGCAACAGTACGATAGCGAACAGCGACAGCAGCGTCATTGCGAGTAGCGTGCCCGGCGCCGGCTCGCGGGTGAGCACGGCCGCGGTGTCCGGCCGCTCCATGGCTTGGGCAAAGAGTAAGCGCGGCCCGTCGAACATCCAGAACGTGACGAATATGCCGACGCCGACGAAAGCGACGAGCTTGACGATCGACTCGGTTGCGATCGCCAGCATCAATCCATCCTGGTGCTCGGTGGCATCGATATGGCGCGTACCAAACAGGACGGCGAAGATCGCCATTGCCAGCGCAACGTAAAGCGCGATGTCGCCCAACACCGGCTGCATCGCGCCGCTCGCGGGTCCGATATGCACGAGGATCGTGGTCAGTGAAGACGACACCGCTTTGAGTTGAAGCGCGATGTAGGGAATGGTGCCGATGATGGCGATGAGGGCTACGGTGGCGGCGACGGTCTGGGCCTTGCCGTAACGGGCCGCAATGAAGTCGGCGATCGACGTGATGTTCTGTGCCTTGGCCAGCCGCACGATGCGCATGATCAGCGGCGAGCACAGCCCGACCAACAGGATAGGGCCGACATAAATGGTCAAAAAGTCGAAGCCGGTGCGCGACGCGAGCCCCACCGAGCCAAAGAACGTCCAGGAGGTGCAGTAGATCGCAAGCGAGAGCGGATAGATGAAGTGCCGCCAACCGCCTTCGCGCCCAAACCGCCGAGTCCGGTCCCCGTAGCTTGCGACCACGAACAAGAGGCCGATATAGCCGAGCGCGAAGGCGATAACGATCCAGCCTTGCAGCATGATGGTTCCGCGGTCCTTGGGGCGCGAAGCCCGCCGATGCATTCTACCCCACGAATGGGGGAGCGAGAATATCGCCGGCAGCTTGGTGGCACTCCCCGCTGGGGTGTCCAGAGGAGTTTTGCATGTGCCTCGGCAGACGGGCCGCCATTTGACGCGGTGCACCGCAGGCGGCATTGATCGGTGATTAAAAGCGCACCGCGGGACGCGCCTTGCCCGGCGACCCGAGCGTCCGGGACCAATCGATGCCGCCTTCTACTTCCCCACTGCGCGAGCTCATGCAGGTTATGGGGACGTTGCTCATTGCCGCGGTGGGCGGAATAGGATTCCATCTCGTCGGCTTTCCAGGCGGACTGGTCTCGGGCTCGATGCTGACGGTCGCGGTCGCCGCGCTCGCGGGCTGTGCCGTGAAGGTGCCGCTGTCCCTCGCGCGCTTGTGCTTTGTGCTCGTCGGTATTCTGCTGGGGGCGGTGGTAACGCCAGACACGCTCAAGGGGATTGCGAGCTGGCCGCTGAGCGTCGCGTTGCTCGTCGTCGCGGCGATCTGCATGATGACCACCACCGCCTGTTACCTGCGCTTGGCGCACGGTTGGGATCCGTTGTCGGCATTGCTCGGCGCGAGCCCGGGCTCGATGGCGCAAGTGATGGCGCTGTCAGCCGAGTTCGATGCCGATGTGCGCGGAATCGCGATCGTGCATGTGATGCGCGTGCTCTTGATCGTGCTCGGCCTGCCCGCTGGACTTGCGCTGTTCGGCTCGACCGTGGAGCCCGTCGTATCGACGCGGGGCGCGACAGAACCCTCGCTCATCGAACTTGTGACCCTCCTAGCAGTATCGAGCTTTTCGGCACTCGCCATGCTGCGCATAAGATTTCCCGGCGGCCTCCTGTTCGGCGCCATGGCCGGCTCTGGACTTCTTCACGGGACGGATTTGATCCATGTTTCGTTGCCCTGGTGGGCAGGCGGCGCCGCCGTGCTCACGCTGGGTGCGGTCGCAGGCGCAAGATTCGCGAATACGAGCCCCAAGATACTGCTGAGCTATCTGGCGGCGGCCTTTGGCTCGTTTGCGGTCGCCGTCGCCGTTGCCGCGTCGTTTGCGCTGGTCGTTGTAGCGCTGCTTCCGTTTCGGATCGCCGACGTGATTGTTGCCTTCGCGCCGGGCGCGCAGGACACGATGATGGTGCTCGCCCTCGCGATGCATCTTGACCCGGTCTATGTCGGGGCGCACCACCTCGCGCGGTTCTTGGCCGTCAGCTTTTCGGTAGCTGTGGTGGCGCGGCGGCTCGTCCGCCGCGAGCCCACGCGGCCACGCGAGCGGTGGAGGCGGCCGGGACAGGGGACGTTTGATGACTGACGGCAAGCCACACTGGCCGCAGCCACCCGCGCGCGCTGTCTCGGCTTTCGAACATCCCGGCGAGCCGTTATCATTTGCGCTGATCGTCTGGACCGCCCGCACGCCGCGTCCGACGGAGAAACAACATGCACGATACAACCGACGGCAGCCACTGGCACGAGCCGGAAGGGCTCAAGAACGCGGGATACGGCGCTTGGAAGCGGCCCAATACGCCGTACGACGACTACATGGAGGCGCAGGGGATTCCGATTTATCGCGGCATCGGAGTGCGGCGAGTACAGGACATGCCGCTCAAGCGTTGGAACCGCATGGGCGGCAACGGAACCTTCATCCAGCTCTACGGCACCGAAGGCCGTTGGGGTTGCTACGTGGTCGAGGTCCCGGGCGCCGGGGCGCTCAACCCCGAGCGTCATATGTATGAAGAAATCATGGTCGTTGTCGAAGGCCGTGGCACGACCGAGATCTGGACCGATGCTCAGAAGAAACCGCACAGCTTCGAGTGGCAGCGCGGCTCCATGTTCGCGGTTCCGCTCAACAGCTGGCACCGCATCGTGAACGCAGCTTCGAGTCCGGCGCTCATCCTAGTGGCATCGACGGCGCCTAACGTGATGAATCTTTTCCGTGACAGCGACTGGATTTTCAATTGCCCAATCACGTTTCCGTCCCGCTACGACGGTAGCGAAAGCTATTTCAAGCCCAAGGACGACATCATGCCGGATCCGCTGCGCGGACTCGCCATGCGCAAGACCAACCTTATCCCCGACGTTTTCAATGCCGAGCTCTATCTCGATAACCGCCGTTCGCCCGGCTACAAGCGGATGGAACCAAACATGGCGGGCAATGTGTTCTACGGGTTTGTCGGTGAGCACATCACCGGTCGCTATTCCAAGGCGCACGCGCACATGTCCTCAGCGGTGCTGGTCTGCATCAAAGGCAAGGGCTACACCTATACCTGGCCGCGGGCGATCGGGATGACCCCGTGGAAGGACGGCAACGGCGATCAAGTTTACCGACAGGACTATGAGCCGGTCGGCATGGTCACCGCCGCGCCCTATGGCGGCGACTGGTTCCATGCGCATTTCGGCACCAGCAAAGAGCCGCTGCGTCTGATCGGCTGGTACGGTCCCAACAACCATCGCAAGGACAAGGCGGGGGTGCCGGGCGAAAAAGATACCGACGAAGGCGCGATCGACGTGACCGAGGGCGGCACCGCCATTCCGTATTGGCTGGAGGATCCCTTTCTCCGCAAGGAATACGAGGAGACGCTGCGGAAGGAGGGTGTGACGTCGCGCATGGACGAGTCGCTCTACCACTCCCCGGCGACGGCGTAGCGCTCAGGCGCGACGCCACACGCCCTCGAGCGTGCATAAGCAGAAGTTCTCCGGTTGCGAGTCGAATTCGAGGGCGCGTGATGTCACTCTGCCGCCCGCGCGCGGTCCTTGAGCGGCAGGTTGAGCCGCTCCCAGACGTCGAGCAGTGCCTCGGCTAGCGCATCGATCAGTGCATCCTCGTGGTAGGGCGTGGGGGTGATGCGTAGCCGCTCCGTCCCCCTTGGCACGGTCGGATAGTTGATCGGCTGAATGTAGATGCCGTGGTCGGCGAGCAGGAGGTCGGTTGCCTTCTTGCATTTCTCGGGCTCGCCCACGAATACGGGCACGATGTGCGTATCGTTCGGCATCACTGGCAAGCCGGCGGCGTTGAGCACGGCTTTGACGCGTGCGGCGCGCTCCTGATGACGTTCGCGCTCGAAGCTCGACGTCTTCAGGTGCCGAATCGCGGCCGTTGCTGCGGCGCAGATCGCGGGTGGAAGCGCGGTGGTGAAGATGAAGCCAGGCGCGTAGCTGCGTACCGCGTCGCAGAGCACCGCGCTCGCCGCGATATAGCCTCCGAGGCAGCCGAACGCCTTGGCGAGCGTGCCCTCGATCACATCGATGCGAGCCATTGCGCCCTGGTGCTCCGCTTGGCCGCCGCCGCGCGGGCCATACATGCCCACCGCGTGCACTTCGTCGGCATAGGTCATGGCGCGGTAATGCTCGGCAAGCTCACAGATGCGGTTGATCGGTGCCACATCGCCGTCCATGGAATAGAGCGTCTCGAATACGATTAGCTTCGGCCGGTTCGGATCGGCCGCCCGCAACAACTCCTCCAGATGCGCCATGTCGTTGTGGCGGAAGATCTGCTTGTCGCACTTCGACTGGCGCACGCCCTCGATCATGGAATTGTGGTTCCATGCGTCCGACAGGATGAGGCAGTTCGACAGCAGCTTGGCAATGGTGGAGATGCCGGTTTCGTTGGAGACATAGCCCGAGGTGAAGACGAGAGCCGCCTCCTTGCGATGAAGGTCGGCAAGTTCGCGTTCGAGATCGACGAGGGGGTGATTGGTGCCGGCGATATTGCGGGTGCCGCCGGCGCCCGTGCCCATGCGTGTCGCGGTTTCGACCATCGCCCCGATGACTTTGGGATGCTGGGCCATTCCCAGATAATCATTGGAGCACCACACGATCACGTCGCGCGGCCCTTGCGGGGAATGCCAGATCGCGTGCGGAAAGCGGCCGGCCAGCCGTTCGAGATCGGCAAAAACCCGGTAGCGGCGCTCGTCCCTGAGCCGGGCAAGGGCATCCGTAAAATAGGCGTCGTAAGTCATGGATTGCGCCTCTCCCGGCACGGAGAGCTCACTTTGGAACGCTCCCAAGCTCTTTTTAGAGGCGTTCCAGGGCTCTTGTCGAGGCGGTAATGAGCGTGGCCCAACGCCGCGGTCCTTGAGCTCGGTCACGGAAAACCTGGAAAGCCCCGGCGCGGGCAACCTTTTTCGCGACCCTTTCGCAACGATCACGGAGCCAAATGCGAGCCCTGTTCGAAAGTAGCGCAGGCGGTGTGACTAAACTAACATTCCGCGCCTGCGCTGGCGCGAGCTAGGCTGCATGCAATGATTTGGCGAAGGGTATAAGGGTGACTGAACGCACGCACGGGCTGGAGCATGGTCTCACCAATTACGGCGACCGCGATTTCTCGCTCTATCTCCGCCGCTCCTTCGCGCAGTCCATGGGCTACTCGCGTGCGATGTTGTCGAAGCCCGTGGTCGGCATCGCCTATACGCCGTCGGGTTTCAACAATTGCCACCGCCACTTCCCCGAATTGCTGGACGCAGTCAAGCGCGGGGTGCTCGCGGCCGGCGCGCTGCCGATCGCCTTCCCCACGATCTCGCTCGGCGAAGTGTTTCTCAGCCCCACGAGCCTCAAATACCGCAACCTGATGTCGATCGATACCGAGGAAATGATCCGAGCGCAGCCGATGGACGCAGTCGTGCTCATGGGCGGCTGCGACAAGACCGTACCGGCGCAGCTTATGGGCGCGGTGTCCGCCGGCCGGCCGGCGGTCATGCTGGTGGCTGGCCCCATGATGACGGGTCGTCACCGCGGCGAGCGACTCGGCGCCTGCACCGATTGCCGTCGTTTTTGGGCGCGTTATCGCGCGGGTGACGTCAACGAGGAGGAAATTTCGGAGGTCGAAGGAGAGCTCGCGGTTACTGCCGGGACCTGCGCGGTGATGGGCACGGCCTCCACCATGGCCTGTATCGCCGAGGCGCTCGGTCTTGTCCTGCCGGGCACCGCTGCAATCCCGGCGGTGCATGCCGACCGCCTGCGGGCAGCGGAGGCAACCGGGGCTGCGGCCGTGAGGCTCATCGGCTCAAACCGCACGCCTGACCAGATCGTCAACGCGAAGTCGGTGGATAACGCGCTGCGTGCCCTTCTTGCGCTCGGCGGCTCGACCAACGCGGTGATCCACCTCGCCGCGATCGCCGGCCGGGTCGGCGTGAGGGTTTCGCTCGAGCAACTCAATAAGCTCTCGGACACGACTCCGGTATTGGTCAATCTCAAGCCGGTCGGCTCCGGTTATATGGAGGATTTTTTCGCCTCCGGCGGGATGGGCGCGCTTTTGCGCGAGCTCAAGCCGCTGCTCCATCTCGATTGCATGACGGTGACCGGCGAGACGCTGGGCGAGCGCCTTGCGTCCGATGCCGCCTTTTACGTCGACCGGTCGATTATTGCCGGCCGCGACAAACCTTTCGAACCCCACGGAGGACTCGTTGCCCTGTTTGGAAATCTTGCTCCCAAGGGCGCCATCCTCAAGCGCTCGGCAGCGGATGCAAAACTGTTCGAGCACGAGGGCAGGGCAGTGGTTTTCTCCTCGCTTGCCGATCTTGCCGCACGCATCGACGACCCGGGGCTCGACGCCACTCCGCAGGACGTGCTGGTGCTGCAGAATGCCGGCCCCCATGCGAGCGAATGCATGCCTGAGGCGGGTTACCTTCCGATCCCGAAGAAACTCGCTCAAAGTGGGGTCAAGGATATGATCCGAGTCTCGGACGCGCGCATGAGCGGGACCGCATTCGGCACCATAGTGCTGCATGTGACCCCGGATTCGGCGTCCGGCGGCCCGCTCGGCCTCGTCCGCAGCGGCGACCGCATCCGCCTTTCGGTGAAGGAGCGTCGCATCGATCTCCTGGTCGAAGAGGCCGAGATGAAAGCGCGCGCCGCCGCGATGAAGCCCACGCAGATGAAGCCTGAGCGTGGCTATGCCAAGCTCTATGCGCAGGAGATTCTCGGCGCCGATGATGGCTGCGACTTCGCCTTCTTGCGGCCAGCCGTCGGCGCGGGCTGACGAATGGTCGGACTTACATGCCGAGCGACGTTGCGGACTATGTCGGCGTTATCTCATCGCGTAAGTAGCGCCATCATGGACCGAATTTCACTAGCTGCGCTGGCCCGCTATACTGTTGCATGCCACAGGGGAGGAACAACCGATGGCAGTCGAGAGCATCTTCTACTCGGTATCCGGCATGAGTTGTCGCGGTGCTCTGATCTGGGACGAAGGGGTCAAAGCGCCTCGTCCGCTTTTGCTTATGGCGCCCAATTGGAGGGGCGTCATCAAGCCGGCCATCGAAACCGGCCAGATGCTCGCGGGCGAGGGTTATGTCGTCTTTGTCGCCGACATGTTCGGTGAAGGCAACGGACCGGTCGGGACGGAAAACCCGATGGAGTTTCTGCGGCCGTTCATGTCCGACGTGGCAGGAATGCGCCGGCGCATCGCCGCCGCCCTCGACACGCTGACGCGGGAAGCCGACCGGCGCGCCATCGGCGACATCAGCCGGCGGGCTGCGATGGGCTTCTGCTTCGGCGGCCTCAACGTCCTTGATCTCGCCCGCACCGGCGCGGATGTGCAGGCGGTCGTCTCCATGCACGGGACGCTGGCGACGCCGCAGCCCGCCAAGCGCGGCGACATCAAAGCGGCGGTCCTCGCCGTGCACGGCGCCGCTGACCCGGTCGCGCCGAAGGCCGAGCGCGACGCCTTCGAGACCGAGATGACGGAGGCCGGAGCGTGCTGGGCGCTGCTTACATTCGGCGACGTATGCCATGCCTTTACCGACCCGCAGGCCAACACCACTGGCGTCGCCGTATACGACGAGCCTGCCACCCGCCATGGCTACGCCCTTGCCCATGCCTTCATCGCGGACGCCTTTGTCGACCGGCGGCACGGTTGCCCTCCGCCGCGCTCGGCATAATAATCTCATCCCTATCCTACGAGCGGAGGCTTCGATGCATACGCTGTCCATCCCGCAATCGGTCATCGACCGCGTCATCGAACGCCGCGGCCGTGAGCACGTCTACGAAGATCTCAATCCGGCCAAGACCGCCCTCGTCGTGGTCGACATGCAGAACGCCTTCATGCTGCCAGGCGTTGCGCATGCACTCTGCCCGATGGCGGAAAAGATCGTGCCCAACATCAACCGTCTCGCTCAGGCGGTGCGCGAGACCGGCGGAACGGTGGTCTGGATCAAAACGACTTTCACGGACGATGCGCTGCAAAACTGGTCGACCTATTTCGAGATGGTGACGCCGCAACAAAGCGCCAAGCGGGTCGAAGCGCTCACGGCCGACAGCAAAGGACATCAGCTCTGGGACGATCTCGACGTGCACGCCGAGGACGTCATCGTCGAGAAGAATCGCTTCAGCGCCTTCATTCAGGGCTCATCGAACCTTGCCGAAGTCCTGCGCGGGCGCGGCATCGACACTATTCTTATCACCGGCACGGTGACCAACGTATGCTGCGAATCGACGGCACGTGATGCCATGATGCTCAATTTCAAGACGATCATGGTGACCGACGGCAACGCCGCCGTGACCGACGAGGATCATAACGCTTCGCTCCGCGCGTTCTATCTCATGTTCGGCGACATCGTGTCGACGGACATGCTGATCACGTGGCTCGCGCGCAATGCCCACAGGAATCTGGCCGCGGCGGAGTAGCAGTGCGACAGGTCGGCGGCTGACGGCGTCATGGAGCCGGCGAGACATATCGCTGCAGCAACGCCCGAGCCCACGGAGATCATTGCACGTGCACGTGCAATGATCCCCACGCTCGCCCAACGCTCGCTCGAGGGCAGGCGCCTGCGCCGAATTCCAGATGAGACTATCGTCGACATGCAGCGCGCCGGCTTTTTCCGCGTGCTGCAGCCTAAGCGCTGGGGCGGCTATGAAATGGACCTCAATACCTTCTACGAGATCCAGCTTGCGCTTGCCGAAGGAGACATGTCGACTGCTTGGATTTATGGCGTGTCGGGCGTGCACCCCTGGTTCATGGCGTTGCTCGACGATCGCGCCGCACAAGAGGTCTGGCACGGCGATACGGCCGCGCTGATCTGCTCGTCGCTGATGCCCGCTGGCAGGGCCACGCCCGCCGAGGGGGGCTACCGCCTGAGCGGGCGCTGGCGATATGCGAGTTGTTGCGAGCATTGTGACTGGGCACTGCTCGGCGCCCTGGTCGCCACCGGCAACGGCGGACCGCCCGAGGGGCGAATCTTTCTCCTGCCCCGCAAGGACTATGGGACCATCGATACCTGGCAGGTGTCGGGCCTGCAGGCGACGGGAAGCTGGGACGTGACCGTGGAAGACGTGTTCGTGCCGGCCCATCGATCGCAGAGCATGCTCGACAATTTCCTGCTGAAGGGTCCCGGACAGGCGCTCAACACCTCGAGCCTCTACCGGCTGCCTTTCGGGCAGATTTTCGTGCGCGGCATTTCGACTGCCGCGCTTGGCGCCTTGCAGGGCATGCTGAACGCCTTTTTGGACTACGGCAAAACCCGCGTGACGCGGGCGGGCGGGCGATCGGCGGAAAATCCTTTCGTTCAGCTGCTTTGCGCCGAAAC
>JBKOXY010000407.1:0-11806 GCA_046725125.1 Pseudomonadota bacterium
GAGCCCTACGCCGACCGGCTGCGTGGCGCCGTTCCCGGTGCGGGCCACCTGGTGCACATGCCGAGCCACATCTATTACCGCGTCGGCCGTTATCTCGACGCCCTCGGCGACAACAAGACCGCGATGGCGGTGGATGAAACATACCTGGCTGCGAATGAGGTGCCGATGGGCGTCTATCGGCTGGGCTATTACCCGCACAATGTGCACTTCGTCATGGCTTCGGCGCTGATGGCGGGCGACGGGTCCTCCGGCATTACCGCGGCGGAGAAGCTGCGCGGCCTCGTCCCCGACCAGGCTGCGCTCGCCATCCCGGGCGCGCACCCGGTGAAGGCAGCGCCGTACTTCGCCCACACCCTGTTCAGCCCTCCCGACACCATCCTCGCGCTGCCCGATCCCGGCAATGCCATTCCATATGTCAAGGCGATGTGGCACTACGCGCGCGGCATAGCATATGTGGCGCAGCGCGATTCCGGCGCGGCCACCGCCGAGGCGAACGCCATCGAAACCCTCGAACGCACGGCCGACTTCTCGCTGCTCAAGACGGCGGGCATTCCCGCATCCGATGTGCTCGAGCTTGCGCGAAGCGTGATCGAGGGCCGCGTTGCCCTGGCGCAAGGCGATGCCAATAAGGCGATCGAGCGGTTCGAGCAGGCGGCGGCATTGCAGGAGACGCTGCCCTACATGGAGCCGCCATACTGGTATTATCCGGTGCGTCAATCGCTCGCGGTCGCGTTGATGCAGGCCGGCCGACTCGACGACGCGGAGGGTCAGTTCCGGCGCGCCCTTGCGCGTGCGCCGAATAACGGCTGGTCCTATTATGGGCTCGCGGAACTGTATAGGACGCGGGGCGACGCCGAGGCGGCGCGCAAGGCGGAAGCAGAACTCGCGAAGATCTGGGTCGGCGATCGTCAACTGCTGCAACTATCCAAGCTGTGACGCGCATCCTGCTTTTGACTTGCGACCGGCAACTTAAAGACCATCGATAGAGACCTGCGGCCTCTCGATTTTCGACTGGCCAGCGATCAGCGAATCGGAAACGATGACAGCAGTCGGCGTCCGCTGTCTTCGGCCGGAGCTCAACTCCTATTCGCGCTTCCGACGCACGGAGGGCAGAAATGCCCAAGATCGCAGGCTTTCTCGCGCTGCTTTTTGTTCTGGCTCAGTGAGGTGGAGCGGCGTCGGCGCAAACCTGTGAATATGCAGGTCAAACATTCAGTCTGGGATCGACGGTTTGCGAGTGTCCAAATCTCAGGATCGTACGCAGCGCTGCCAGTGCGGGGCGAGGCGAGATCACGAGCAGAAGGATTACTTGCGGCAAGGACCAAACCTGGGTGAACACCAATTCCCTGTGTTTGCTTGCTTACACCTCGGCCGATCACGCGGAAAACGCATTCAGAAAATTCCAAGTCATGTATTGCCCACGTCTTCCGATCAATCACGCCGAATTGCAAAAAGCCATCACCGAAGAGACGGAAAGGTTTTTCAGCTTGGAGCCGCGCAGCCAAGTGCTTGTCGCCGTCCAGGCCATTTGCCGCCGCTTTGCCAATTTATCTGAACACTGCCAAGCGATGATCGAGGGCCTCGCAGCGAGCGGGAATTAGACCGTCGAATTCCCGCGCGAGCACTTCTCCTTTCTCCCGCCTTCCGTAGGCTGGGCGATCGGTGTAACATTTTGATGAGCTGCCCTTTTGTAACGGAACGTGCCGAAATTCCGTTCGGGTCAACAGGCAGCGATAGTGCCGTCGGCGGGCACGATCTCTTGGAAGACCGCCGCTTTTTTTGGCGTCTCCATCACGCTTCACAGTCCACAGATCGACGGCCGCTTCAGCAGCGGTCGGCAATCTTTGCGGGTAATCACACGGAGGATCCCATGCCGACGTTCATGTGTTCGCTGAGCTGGACCGACCAAGGAATCCGCGCGATCAAGGATGCTCCCAAGCGCGCCAAAGCCGCTCAAGACCTGGCCAAGAAAGTGGGAGTTCAGATCAAGGAGGTCTACCTCACGTCCGGCGAGAGCGATCTCCTGGTCATCATCGATACTCCGAACGGCGACAACGCGGCGAAATTCGCGCTCGCGCTCAGCTCGAAGGGGAGCGTGCGGACCCGCACTGCCCGCATTTGGCCGCAGTCCGAATTTCAGAAGCTGGTATCCGAGCTGCCGTAACTATCGCCGCGAAACCCATCGCGGTGGCGGCAGAAATCCGCGGGCACGGTTGTCGCCGAACAGGCCGCGTTGGAGCCGATCGCCGCCGCGCCTGGACATTCGGTCGCGCCAGGAGGCGTTTGCATTCGGCACGCCCATTCGTCAGTCTGTCACTGAGAGGCGGGTCGGTGCTGTCGAGGTTGTGGCCGGGCTTGTCACCACCATCTACCTCCTTGCCGTCTCGAGAAAGAGACGTGAGTGCCCGCCATAATGCCGGACAACAGTCAGGGAACGCCCATGAGAGTGAGCAACGTGATCGCCCGCATACTGGCGGCCTGCGCCGGGCTTCTCTTTGCCGCCGCCGCGTTTGCGCAGAGCCCGGGATATCCCGATCGGCCGGTCAAGATCATCGTGCCGTTCGCGGCCGCTGGGCCGACCGACGTCGTCGCTCGGCTCATCGCGCTCAAACTGTCGGAAAAGTTCGGTCAGCAGTTCTACATCGAGAACATGGCGGGGGCCGGCGGCAATCTCGGCATGGGCGCCGGCGCCAGGGCGCCGGCCGACGGCTACACGATCCTGTTCGTGTCATCGAGCTACACCGTCAATCCGAGCCTCTACGCCAAGCCTCCCTACGACCCCGACAAGGACTTCGCGCCCGTCACCAAGGCCGCGGGTTCCCCCAACGGCCTGTTCGTGAATCCCAGCGTTCCGGCCAAATCGGTGAAGGAGCTCGTGGAGCTCATCAAGGCCAATCCCGGAAAGTACACCTTCGCCTCACCTGGTATCGGCACCACGCCGCATCTTTCGAGCGAGCTGTTCAAGCTCACCTTCGGGCTGGATTTCGCGCTCGCGCCGTTTCCGGGCGGCGGTCCGTCGATCCAGTCGGTCGTGGCTGGGCACACGCCGATGTGCTTCCAGGCGATTCCTCCCGCGACCGCGCTGGTGAAGGACGGCAAGCTGCGCGCGCTTGCGGTCACCGCGCCGGCCCGCTCGCCGGCTTTGCCCGACGTGCCCACGCTCGACGAACTCGGAATCAAAAACCAAGAGGCTGAGACCATGCAGGGCGTGCTGTTGCCCGCGGGCACGCCGAAATCAATCGTCGATCTGCTACAGACGGAAATCGCACGCATCATCAACCTGCCCGACGTGAAGGACAAGCTGTTGGCGATCGGCCTCGAACCGGATGGAATGTCGCCAGCTGCGTTCACCGCCTACATCAAGGCCGATATCGCCAAGTGGAAGAAGGTGATCGCCGACGCGAAGATCCCGCAGATCGGAGGATGACGGACCTGCCCGGATCATGGTGATAGGCGGCCAAATGGGCCACGCCACCACGGCTGCGACATCAAAGTCGAACAATGCTACCGGCTGTCCTACCCCGCCATGTGCGGTGCGGGCTCGACCTTCCATTTCCGCGCTTCGCGCAGCGCCTGCTCGAGGCCCGCGAGGTCGAAGGGTTTGTGCAGCACGACAAAGCCTTGCTGCACGGAATCGTGGGCGCTGTCGCTGTAGCCGGTCGTCAGCAGCACCGGCATCGCCGGGTAAAGCCGGCGGACGGTATGGCCGAGCTCCAGGCCGTTCATTCCGCCCGGCATCAGGATGTCGGCGAAGACGAGATCGATCTTAGGATCGTTGGCGAGCAGTTCCAGTGCTTCGTGGGCGTTGGCAACTTGTTTGACCATGTAACCGAGTTGCTGGAAATAGGCGCTGGCGACCTCGGCGACCTCGGGACTGTCTTCGACCACCAGTACTGTGCCGGCCCGCCGCGGCACGGTGTCGGGCCCCATGCGCGCGATCGATGGCGCCGGCAATTCCTGCGTGCGCGGCAGATAGAGCGTGATCACCGTGCCGCGACCGACCGCGCTGGTGATGGTCGCAGTGCCGCCCGACTGCTTGGCGAAGCCGTAGACTTGGCTCAGACCCAGCCCCGTGCCTTTGCCGATCTCCTTGGTCGTGAAGAACGGCTCGAACACGTGCGGCAGAATGTCGGCAGGGATGCCGCCGCCGGTATCGGCCACGTGGATAGCGACGAACTCACCACTGAGCCCCTCCTCTGCGGCCTTGCCTTCGAGCACCGCCGGCTTGGTGGTGATGCTGAGCGCCCCGCCGTTCGGCATGGCATCGCGGGCATTGACCGCGAGATTGAGCAAGGCGAGCTCGAGCTCGCTCGGGTCGACCTTGACCGCGCAGCTCTGGTTGGGAACCACGACCTCGATGGTGATATCGTCGCGAAGCGAGCGGCTGAGCATGTCCTTGAGCTCGGGAAGCCGCTCGGTGAGATCGATCACCGCGGGGGTGAGCATCTGCCGCCGCGAGAACGCGAGCAATTGACGCGTGAGACTTTCGCCACGATTGGTCGCGTTCTCGATCATGTCGAGAAGACGCGTGTGCTTCTCCGAGGTCAGATCGCGCCGCAGCCGCTGCACGCTGCCGCTCACGACCATCAGGAGATTGTTGAAG
This sequence comes from Pseudomonadota bacterium, assembly GCA_046725125.1. Classification (GTDB taxonomy): domain Bacteria; phylum Pseudomonadota; class Alphaproteobacteria; order Rhizobiales; family Xanthobacteraceae; genus VAZQ01. The sequence goes on from JBKOXY010000407.1 coordinate 4,604, forward strand.
TCGTGGGCGACGCCGCCGGTCAATTGTCCGATCGCCTCCAGACGCTGGGCTTGCCGCAACGCGGCCTCCGCAGCCTCACGCCGCTCGGCTTCGGCGTAGAGCCGCCGCGTGCGCCGCAGCGCAACCCCGATGATCAGCAAGAGAAACAGCGTCGCGGGCAAACCGAAGACCAGATGGCTCGCCATGGTCGCCATCCATTCGCCCCGGATCGCCGAGCTGTCGATGCCGGCAACGACGTAGACCGGAAAGCCCTCGAGCTTGCGATGACCGACTCGCCGTTCGACCGCGTCGATCTGGGACCGCCGGATGGTCTGCATGCTGCGCTCCCGTCCCTGCGCGATCGTCGTGTGCAGAGCGCTGCCGGGCTGGAGACTCCGATCGGGTCGCTCCGGATAGCGGGCGAGAAATCTGCCGTCATCACGGAGCAGCGCGTAAAGGCTTCCTGGGCTGCGGCCGATGAGCGCATAGAACTCCTCGAAATACTGCGGCAGCACGGCGACGGCGACCACGCCGTTGAACTTACCGTCCGCCGACGGGCGGCGCCGGGAGAGAACGAAGAAAGGCGTACTGAGGCCTGTCAACCGCGGCGTGACGACATCGCTGACGTAGGTACCGACATCGCCGGCCGCGTGCACGTTGAAGAAGCTTCGCTCGCGCGCGTCAAAATCGGCCGGTATTCGCGCAAGCTGACTGGAAACCAGTGGTCGGCCGTCCCGATCGATAATAAAGATCGCCCGCACTTGCGGCAGGGCGTCGACGATTCGCTTCACGCGCTCGTGGAGGCGCGACTGCTCCCTCCGAATGTCGTCGTCCGTCATGCCGCGCACGATTTCGTTGACTTCCGCGATGGCGCGCTCGACCGTCTGAAAGACCTTGAGCGTATGCTCGTGAAGGATGTCGAGCGAGCGCTCGATCCGGTCATCGGCGACGGCATATTCATGGCGGTAGTTCAGCCAGGCCGCAAAGGCGAACAACACAAGCGGCAACACCACCGACGCAACCATCATCAGCTGCAGCAGTCGGATGGCTGATTGCCGAGCGGAACGCATTGCCCATCATTTCACAATTCAATGACGACGACGATGAATATGTGCCCCATTCCAAGTGACCGCCAGGAGCCTCGGAAAGGCTCGCCGCCATCAGGATTACCGATTGGTTTTGGCCCAAATTTGTCCGCAATTGGTCCGCTGCTTGCGCGATGTCATCCTGCGGCGACCGGACGACTCATGTCCAACCCACAACAATGAACGCCCGCCTTCACGCCCGTCCTCGACGCGCCGGGATCTGGCGCGCCGGGTGGGCGCTGCTCATTCTCCTTGCCATCGCCGGACGGGCGGCCGCTCAAACGCCCGTCGATCTGCTGCTCGTGCTCGCGGTCGACGCGTCCGGCAGCGTCGATCAGGTCCGGTTCGAACTGCAAAAGCGCGGCTACGTCGCCGCCTTCCGGCATGCGCGCGTGCTGCAAGCCATCCGCTCCGGGCCGAGCCGGGCTATCGCTGTGACCATGGTGCAGTGGACCGGGCCGATGCTGCAGGTTCAGGTGGTGGGATGGACGCTGGTCGGTGACGAGGAAACCGCCGCCGCGTTTGCCGCCGCGATCGAGCGTGCACCGCGCCAACTGTTCGGGGGCGGCACCTCGATCAGCGGCGCCATCGATTACGCGACGACGCTGTTTCCAAGCAGTCCATTTCGCGCGAGCCGGCGCGTCATCGACATCTCCGGCGACGGCTCCAACAATCGCGGCCGGCCGGTCACGCTCGCCCGCGACGAGGCGGTGGCGGCCGGCATCGGCATCAACGGCTTGCCGATCCTCGCCCTCGAGCCCGATCTCGACCGCTATTACTACGACAGCGTGATCGGCGGCCCCGGCGCCTTCGTGGTCGCCGCGCAGAACTACGAAACGTTCGCCGACGCCATCCTGAAGAAGCTCATCATCGAGATTGCCGCGAACGACCGGTAGCCGGCCACGTTCCGTTCGCGCCGGAAAGCTTCGCGCCCCTGGAACTTTGCTCGACCGGCGATGTTGTCTCAGCGGCTTTATTATTCAGGACGGAGGAGTGCGATGGCTCAGGTCATCACGCGGTGCCGGCTCACCGGTCATTACATGTTCATGGGCATGGACGTTGATCCCAAGGAATTCACGCGCTCGCCCGGTCCCTTTACACGCAAATTCTGCCCGTTCTGCGCCTGCGATCACCTGTGGCACAAGGAGGATTCGAAGTTCTTGGCGCCCAAGACCGTGCTGCGGCCCCATATTCAACAAGCGAGCTGATCGCTACCGGGGCTCGTCGCTCTCAAAGGCGAAGCGCGAGGCAGAGTGAGGGAATTGCGTTCGCGAGCTTCATTCTTCACCGAGCGCCAAACGACCGGGCCGCCCCCACTCTCTGAACCGCAAAGCTACGTTTGTGCGCCAGCCCCGCGGGGGTCAGCCCTGTTCGCATCACGGCGTCGGCAGGTCGCTCAGTTCGGCGGGTTCGGGAGCCGGCTTGCCGATGTCGGCGAGTGCCGCACGGAGCTGCCCGCCCGCCCGATGGAGAACGTCCGTTGCCTCCTTCACGTCACAGCCGTGCAGAAGCAGCACGGCGAGCTTTACGTTGCCGTTTGCACGATGCAATGCCTCGCGCGCCTGCTCGCCGCTGCTGCCAGTGAGCCGCGTGAGGATGCTTTCGCTGCGTCGCACCAGCTTCTGACTAACGGCCTGGAGGTCCACCATCAAGCCATCGTAGACGCGCCCTAGCAAGATCATGACCACAGATGAGAAGACGTTGAGGGTGATGCGTTGCGCCGTGCCCGCTTTCATTCTGGTGGACCCTGCAATCGGCTCCGCGCCGGTATCCAGCCAGATCGCGTGATCGGCCTCTTTCAGGATCGGCGTATCGCGATTGTTTGCCACTCCAATCGTCAAAGCGCCCCGTCGCTTTGCTTCGGTCAGGCAGGACAAGGTGAACGGCGTGGTGCCGCTCGCAGCGACCGCGATGACGACGTCGTCGGGGCCGATTTCATGCTGTTGGGCGAGCCGGGCAGCTTGATCGACCGCGTCCTCGGCGCCTTCCACCGACCGCAGCAAGGCGTTCCTGCCCCCGGCGATGAGAAGTAGCAGCCGCTCCTGCGGCCAGCTGAAGGTCGGAACGAGTTCAGCGCCGTCCTGGACGGCCAGTCGGCCGGAGGTTCCGGCGCCGACGTAGACCAGCCGACCGCCGTTTCGCAACCTTTCCGCGGCGGCGAGCGCGGCCTCCAAAAGTGCGAAGCGGGCGGCTCTCACCGCGGCGACCGCGGTGAATTGGCCCTCGATCATCGCTTCGGCGATGTCCAAAGGCGCCCAAACGTCGATATCAGAATATCGCGGGCTCGCGCGCTCGGTATCCATGGATCACGCGGGGTGTTGACATGCAGGAGAACGCTTTCCGATCCTACTTAGTTCTCGTGCGTTAGGGGGTTGATGGAGCATCGGAAATGAACGCCCTCGCGGACCTCCTCTTGCTCGGAATCGACGGCGGTGGCAGCCGCTGTCGCGCCCGCCTTTGCAATATCGCGGGCGCGACGCTAAGTGAAGGGGTCGCAGGCGCGGCCAATATTCGCCTTGGAGTGGAGCAAAGCTTTGCCTCGGTCCTTGAGGCCACGATTCAATGCATGAGCGGGGCAGGATTGTCGTCGCGCGACTTCGAAAGGGTTGTGGCCTGCGTGGCGTTGGCGGGAGCCAGCGAACCCAGCCAGATCGAGGCTGCGCGCCAGCACGAGCATCCCTATCGCATGGCGGTTTTCGTCACCGATGCCCAGGCGGCGTGCGTCGGCGCGCATGGCGGGCGTGACGGCGGCATCATCGTCATCGGCACCGGCAGCATTGGCTGGGCGGAGCTGAATGGGCGACAGTACCAAGTCGGCGGCTGGGGTTGGCCGATCTCGGATGAAGGAAGCGGCGCTTGGCTCGGTTGCGAGGCGTTGCGCCGCACGCTGTGGGCCCATGATGGGCGCATGGCGTGGTCGGCGCTGCTGCGTTCGCTTTTTGCAAAGTTTCGGTCGGATCCGCACGCGATCGTGCACTGGATGACGGGTGCATCGCCAAAGGATTTCGCAGCCTTCGCGCCAGAGATCGTCGAGCATGCTTTGGCCAACGACCCTGTTGCGGTTGAGCTCCTGCGGCTTGCCGGCGGGCATGTCGATGCGCTGGCGCAACGGCTCATCGAGTTCGGGGTGGATCGGCTGTCTCTGGTCGGCGGCCTCGCGGCGCCAATCGAGCCTTGGCTCGCGGACTCCACGCGGCATCATCTTGTTGCGCCTCGCGGCGACGCGGTCGCCGGCGCACTGCAACTGGCCCGCGATGCGGCGGAATCCCTCCGCCGCGGCCACACTGCTCCGGAGCGCTCCCGGTGAGCGAGACCCGCGTCAACATGGAAGTGGAATGGCAAACAAGCCCTGACGCGGTGCGGCGGCAGCCGAAGGCGCTCGAAGCTCCGCTGGCCGAACTCCTGCGCTGCCTCAGGCGGGACCCGCCGAACTTTATCTTTACAAGCGCGCGCGGGAGCTCGGCCCATTCGGCGACGTTCGGGAAGCATCTCATCGAGCGCCACCTCGGCATCCCGGTAGGCGCTTTCGCGCCCAATGTGGCCACCATCTACAAGCAGCGGCTAAAGCTCAACGGTCAGCTCTTCCTCACGGTCTCGCAATCCGGACGAAGCGACGACCTCATCGAGTCGGTCGAGATGGCCAAGGCCGCAGGCGCGCTGACCGCAACCATCGTCAACGATACCGACAGCCCCCTGGCAAGGTCGTCCGACATTGTGCTGCCGATGGCCGCAGGGCCCGAGCTCAGCGTGGTGGCAACCAAGACCTTCGTGACCAGCCTCTCCGCCTGGCTTCATGTCGTCGCCGGATGGGCCGGCTTGGATGAAGTGCGGGCAGCAATCGAACGCCTGCCGGATCGTCTCACGGCTGCCATGCGGCTCGATTGGAGCCCAGCCTTGAATGCGCTGTGCGAGGCGACGAGCCTTGTGAGTCTGGGACGGGGGCCCACGCTCGCGATCGCACGAGAGGCGGCCTTGAAGTTGAAGGAGACCTCAAATCTTCATGCCGAAGCGTTCAGCGGCGCTGAATTCCTCCATGGTCCGATCGCCCTCGTGGAGTCGTCATACCCTGCCCTCCTGTTTGTGCCGACGGACCACGCCGCGGTCGGGCTGCGCGCGCTCGCCGCGGATCTTCGCCGCAAGAATGCCAGCGTATTCATGACGGACCACGGGGAGCAACAGGCTGGTACTTTGCCCGCGCTCGCGCCGGATCACCCCGACACGGATGCGGTGTGCCTGATCCAGAGCTTCTACGGGCTGGCCATTCGCGTCGCCCAATGTCGTGGCATCAACGTAGACCTTCCGCGCCATTTGCAAAAGATAACGCGGACCAGATGAAGAGGCCGGGGCTGCACGCCATCGCAGCGGACCAAGTTTTCGACGGCACCGTCGTGCGCGAGCGTACCGCGGTCGTCGTGGACGGAGCTCGCATCGTGGACCTCGTGTCGACGAGCGACCTGCCGCAGACCATGTCCATTCGCGACCTGCCGGACGATGCATGGCTTGCGCCCGGATTCATCGACCTGCAGGTGAACGGCGGCGGCGACGTGCTGTTCAACGATCAGCCGACCGTGCAAGGCGTTCGCAGCATCGCAGCGGCGCACAGAAAATTTGGAACAACCGGTTTGCTGCCGACGCTCATAAGCGACAGCCGGGAGAAGATGCGGCTGGCATTGGATGCGGCCGACGCCATCGTCGGCGGAGAATCGGGCGTTCTCGGCGTTCACCTCGAGGGGCCTTACCTCTCTTGCGAAAAGCCCGGCGTGCACGACACGCGCCAGATCAGGCTCCCATCCGCGGACGAGCTAGCGATGCTAACGGCGCCGCGCAACGGCGCGCTGCTCGTGACCTTGGCGCCCGAAGTCGTGCCGCCAGGATTCATCGCCCAGCTCGTCGCGGCCGGCGTTCGCGTATCGCTAGGTCATTCCATGGCATCTTACCGGCAGACCCGCGCTGCCATGGCGGAGGGGCTTACGGGTTTCACGCATCTCTTCAACGCCATGCGCCCCTTGTCCAGCCGGGAAGGAGGACCGATCGCGCAGGCACTGGAATCGCCCGACGCCTGGTACGGACTCATCGTCGACGGTGTGCACGTCGATCCCGCCATGCTCCGCCTGGCGCTGCGGGGCCTCGGCCATCCTATGCTCGTGACCGATGCGATGCCGCCCGTGGGCGGGAGCCGCTCCAATTTCAGCCTGCACGGAAAAAACATCACTGCGCGGGACGCTTGCTGCGTCACGGACGACGGGACGCTCGCCGGGACGGTTCTCGACATGGCGACCGCCGTCAGGAATTGCATTCGCCTGCTCGGAGTTCCATTGCCGGACGCGCTGCGGTTTGCGTCAGCGCATCCGGCAACTTTCCTTGGTCTCGAGCAGATGCTCGGCAAGCTTGCCCCCGGATATCGCGCCGACCTGGTAGCCTTCGACCCGAACGATATGGGAGTTCTAGCGACTTGGGTTGCCGGAAGTGACGATGATTGATTTCAGTCGCGGCAAAAACTCTCTCTAAAACTCAACATTCTTGCCGGCGCCGTTGGGAAAAAAATCTGGTGCCCAGGGGCGATGTGATGCAAACCACCGGTTCCGCCACCTAGTTGATGGAATTGCAACCTCGGCAGCTCTCAAGAAAGCTGGCAGGGCTTCATCCATCTTTGGGCCGGCGAGGCACGCGCTTCGTCGCTGGACTGCGGTTGGGGGGTCATTGCTCGCCATACCGGGTCGGGATAAATCTGAGCGACACAAATTTTTTCGTGGCGATGTCACATTCGGGGGCCCCCGGCTCGTCATGTCATCGCAAGCCACGAAAGGAATGGTCCAATGACTGCCAAGGTTAATCTCCTCACCGCCGCCCCCGACGTCATGAAGGTCTGGACCGGCGCTGCGCTCGCGATCGCCGCCAGCCTCGAGCCGAGCCTGATCGAGCTCGTGAAGATTCGCGCCTCGCAGATCAACGGCTGCGCCAACTGCATCAACATGCATACGACCGAAGCCCGCAGCCAGGGCGAGACCGAGCAGCGCATCTACCTGCTGTCGGCCTGGCGCGAAGCGCCTTGCTACACGGAGCGGGAGCGGGCCGCGCTGGGCTGGACCGAGGCGCTGACGCGGCTCTCGGAAGGCCATACCCACGAAAGCGCCTACGG
>JBKOXY010000177.1:0-9524 GCA_046725125.1 Pseudomonadota bacterium
GACATCGTCGAAGCGGCCGGCGATGTCGAGCGTGTACTGAAAAGCTTGCGTGTTCGGCGCCGGCGGCATGCCGAGCTGGCCGGCGGTGACTTGCTGGTTCTGGCCCTTCAGCGCGTTGACGACGTCCTCGGTCGTGAGCGAACGCGCATAGAGCTTGTTGGGATCGAGCCAAATCCGCATCGAATACTGGCCAGCCCCGAAGATGTTGACTTGGCCCACGCCCGGCAGGCGCGCGAGCTCCGGCTGCAGCGAGATGGTCGCGTAATTGGCGAGGAACAGGCTGTCATAGCGCTCGTCGGGCGAGTTCAACGTGACGAATTGCAGAATAGCCGTCGATTTCTGCTGCACCGTCACGCCTTGCGCCTGCACCGCCTGCGGCAACTGCGCGAGCGCGCTGGAGACGCGGTTCTGCACCAGCACCTGCGCGAAGTTGATGTCCATTCCGATCTTGAAGGTGACGATCAGCGTGTAGCTGCCGTCGGCGGCGCTGTAGGACTGCATGTAGATCATGCCGTCGACGCCATTGACCTGCTGCTCGATCGGCAGCGCGACGGTATCGACCACCGCGCGCGCGCTCGCGCCGGGGTAGCGCGTGGTGACGGAAATGGTCGGCGGCACCACGTTGGGATATTGCGCGACCGCAAGCCGCATGAGCGCGACGGCGCCGATCACCACCATGAGGATGGCGAGCACATTTGCCAAAACCGGACGCTCGATGAAGAATTTCGAAATCATGGCGCGCCGCTAATTCGGTCCGGCCGGCTCGGCGGCCGCGGACTTCGGCGTCTGCAGCTGCGGATCGACCTTCTGCCCCGGGACGGCGTCAAGGATGCCGGCCACGACGACCCGCTCGTCCGGCTTGAGCCCGCTCTCGATCACGCGCATCTCGCCCGTCGTCTGGCCGAGTTGCACCCGGCGTTGCTCGACGATGCCATCGGCGTTGACCGTGAGCACGTAGCGGCCCGCCTGATCGGCGCCGACGGCGACTTCCGGCACGAGCAGCGCCTGCTGCGCCCGTAGCGGCACCCGCACACGGACGAAATAGCCCGGCAGCAAAGCCTGCTTGGCATTCTCGAAGACGCCGCGCACCTGCAGCGTACCGGTCGACTGGTTGACGTCGGGAGACACGTAGTCGAGCAGGCCTCGGTGCGGATATCCGCTCTCGGTCTGCAATCCGGCCTCGACCGGCACCTGGTTGATCAGCTCGGCGACGGTCACGCCGCGCTGCGCCATTTGGACGCGCACGCGCTGCACGTCCCGTTCGCTCAGATTGAACCACACCCAGATCGGGTCGAGCTGGACGATGGTCGCGAGGTCGCTCGTGTGGTCGCCGCCGACGAGTTCGCCGACCGATACCTTGCGCGCGGTCACGACGCCATCGAAGGGAGCCGAAACCGTGGTGTAGCCGAGATTGATCTCCGCCGTCTGCACGTTGGCCTGCGCCTGCAGCACGTTGGCGCGCGCCGTATCGCGGTTCGCGCGTGCCTTGTCGAGGTTGGCCTGGGTCGAGACGTCCTTGGATTGCAGCTCTTGCTGACGGGTGAATTCGGCTTCGGCGTTGATCAGCGTCGCCTTGGCGCCCTCCTCCGCCGCTTGTGCCTGCTCGAGCTGGACCTTGTACGGCTCGGGCTCGATCACGAACAAGGGCGTGCCCTTCTTGACCCTGGCGCCGTCCTGATACTTGATTTCTTGGACGTAGCCCTGCACGCGCGCCAACAGCTTGACGGTATTCACCGACGCGGCATTGCCGGTCGCCTCCAGATAGGGCGTGACCGTCTGCTGCAGGGGGAGCTGCACCGTCACCTTCGGCGGCGGCGGCGCGACGAAGCGGTTTTCTTGACCGCACGCGGTCAGCAGCGTGAGCACCCCCACGCCGGCGAAGAGGAGCAAGCGATGTGCCGCGCCCGCCGGCGCCGCCGGCGCCGTACCGCTGCCTGGGCACGTCCCGGCGCGCACCGCATCATGCATGAAGGGCCGAGCCCCGGCGGCGCCCAACAGACCCTCGGCAATACGTCCCATCTTCACCATCTCCGCGACTTGCGCCGGGCCCGCCAATAGTTGGCCAAAGCTAGGCAAAAGTCGACGACGATTGCATGCCCGCAACGGGCGCCGAATGGCGGAGCGCAAACGGAAGAGAACGGTGACCGGATACTCCGCGTCGCGGGGCGCACGAGAGAGTGTGATCATTCCGACGACGATGCGATCCGCGGCGTCCCACACGTCTATTGCGACGCTTTGGCTGCAGGGGGGCGCTCCTTTGTTTCGACCTTGAGTTGGAGCTCCTGGATAACCTCCTCGCCGTAGCGCATGAGGGCTGCGCTCTTTTCGACGTCGCCTACGCCCGCGAGGCCCACCACGCCCTCGCAATAGGCGAGGATCAAGGCATCGGCCAGATCCGCCGGCTTGGCCTTGGGATTTTGCGCGAGCATGGCGTCGGCTTGCGCGATCGCGGCCGGGGCGGAAAAATTCACATCGGGGCTGCCCCGGATCTGCACCGCCGCCGCGACCAAGGCCGCGGGCACGCGTGAATTGTCGTTGGCTGGGCACTTGAGCGTCGGCTGCCAGCCCGGATCTCGCTCAGCGAGCGAAGAGCCGAGGGAAATTGCCCAAATGATGCCGACGTCGGGCTCCGCTTCGGCAACGACGTTCTGATTTGACAGATAGGAGGTGATGGCGAGCGCGAACCGTTTGAGCGCCAGGCTCTTTGATTGATCCGATCCGGCGCTGCTGGCGACCACGGGACAGTACGCGGCCACGAGATTGTTGACGATATCGGCCATGCCGGCGCTGGGATTTTGCGCCTTGTACTTGTCCACGAGCGTGGCATAGGCGACGGAGCGCTGCGCCAATTCACCGCCCAAGGCCGCGATCAGGCTGGGGTCGAGGTCCGCGCTCCCGCCTTGACCCACAGCCGGGCAATCGAACCGTCGCGCCGAAGCGCTCGCGTAGACCGGCAGCGCAAGGCTCGCGCGCCAGGCCGCCGCCAGCGCGGGCGTCGCGTTCGGCGCCGCCGTGTTGCCCCAGCTCGTGCGCACGTAATTGACGACATTGGCAACGTCGCCGTCGCTCAGCGATCCGCCGAAGCTCGGCATTACGGGACTATCGCCGCGCGCCGGTATGCCCTGCAACACCACCGAAAGAACGTCGAACGGCTTCGCGGCCACCACGGCCGGATTGCCGGCAAGCGGCGGGATCGAGCCTGCAGTGCCCTGACCATTGGCCTTATGGCAGCTGGCACAATAATCCGCGTAAAGTTTCGCGGCGCGTATCTCGACATCGGGCGCGAGGGTCCGGCCGGGACCACCCGCCGTCAGGATGGCCGCGACGATGACACTCGCCAGGACATATCTGACAGCCATGTTGCCGGCTCGCCGAAATTGAAGGTCGGACTCGAGCCGGCATTCGCAGCTCGAACCACGCGGAGGGCTCACTTCAAGCTGGATTCGTTGAGCGACTGCGGATCGCGGCGCTCGATCGTTTGCGCATTCGATGTGGTAGTGTACATCAGCATGTTGGCTCGGCAAAGGCCTGCCCGCACAAGGACGAAACGATGTCGACGAGGATGTCCGCCGGGAAACCGGCCGCGAACGGACTGCGGTATTTGCTGGCGCTGAGCGCCGGCTTTCTCGCGTTGTCGGTCGCGGCGCCGGCGCGCGCGCAATATGCCTGCACCACTAATTACTGCATCAGCAGCCAGAGCATATCGTTTCAGACTCCGCCGGAATGGCCGGCGGTTCCGGTCGAGACCTGCTGTCGGACGCATTGGGGCGCCCTGCCCGGCGCCATCGACTGGAGCAACGGCGCGCCGATCATGATCTGCGCCGGCAGGCCGGACTACGTGACCTCCTTCCCGAACTGCGGCGACCCGCAAAATGTGTCGCAGGCCTTTCCATTGGATTACGAGCGGCCGACATTCGTCATCGGCGTCGCCTGGCCGAATGCGAAGGATTATCGTTACGAGATGCAAAGCGTTCCGCTCGTCGACGGACCCGACGGAACCTGCGCGCAATATTCCAGTCAGCCCGGTCAAGTCACGAATTGGTGGGTGCACGAGCTCAAGGAGCCCAAGCGCGGAACCTACGTGTTCACGGCCGCGGTGAGCTTCCAGAAGGGCGAGAAGGGCTATTACGCCGTGCTCAACAGCTGCAAGCTCAGTCCGCCATCGTCGACGACGGCACAATAGCGCGCCAACGCAACGCGGTCGGCGAACGGTTGCCAATGCGGACCGTCTGCGCGGCGAGACAGCAGCGCGACGCGATGCTCTAAATTGATGCAACGAAGCCGTTGACCGGCCTCGGCCCGCGGGCTATGCCCCGCTGCGTTGCCGGCGTTCGCGCTCGGCGCACATTTTCGGTTGTGCAGCAGGCGCGCGCGAAGACGGAAGACCCGAATGTTTCCATCAGCGTTGCTTCTCGCGCTCGCCGGCACGCTGCTCTTTACCGTCGCCGACAACGTCCCTACCCTCGACGTCGAATCCGGCTGCCGCGCGGCGGCGAAAATGGGCGACAGCTTGAGCTTGGATACGACGCTTCGGCAATGCCTGGCCGACGAGAACGGCGCGCGTGCCCAGCTGGAAAAGCAGTGGACGCAGTTCCCGCCGGCCCTGCGTCAGCGTTGCCTGACCACCACCGAGACAGGCGGCGATCCGAGCTACGTGGAAGTTCTCGTCTGCCTGCAGATGGGGCGCGACGCGGCGCAGATGGAAGACCCTTTGGGAGGGGGTCGGCAAGACAAGAAATGACACATCATGCACGTATTCGTGATTTGATCGGCCGATCATCAATCCGCTTTGCCTGTCAACTCGAGAGAGCAGGAACCCGAAAAACGGATCGTCGTTGCATGATCTCCACTGATGCTTCGGCTCGCGTCGCGCCTTTGACGGCAAAACGCGAGTCCTCAGCCGTCGATGTCAAAGCGCCATCGCCGCGCTCGCCCAAAGATCAAAGCCGACCCGTCATCAAGCCGCTCCTGAAGAGCCACCGCGACCTGAAGCGGCCACCGTTCGACTGCATCGCCTTGGTATTGCAAGGAGGCGGCGCGCTCGGCGCCTTCCAGGCCGGCGTGTATCAGGGACTGGCCGAGGCGAACCTGCATCCCGATTGGGTCGCCGGAATTTCGATCGGCGCGATCAATGCGGCCTTGATCGCCGGCAACGCACCCGAGGCGCGGCTCGAAAAGCTGCGCGCCTTTTGGGAGCAAGTCACGACCCAGCTTCTGTTCGATCCCTTCGGCGTCGCGCACTACTGGCTGCGCGGCGATACCGGTCATGTCTTGCTCAACCGGTTGCGCGCCGGAGCGACCCTGCTCGAGGGGGCTCCCGGCTTTTTCAAACCGCGAATTCCGCCGCCTTACGTCGCGCCGCCGGGCACGGTCGAGGCCACCAGCTGGTATGACACCTCGCCGTTACGGAGCACGCTGGAGCGGCTCGTCGATTTCGATCGCATCAACGCCGGCGAGATGCGCTTCAGCGTCGGCGCCGTCAACATCCGCAGCGGCAACTTCGTCTATTTCGATTCGACCACCCACAAGATCAGGCCCGAGCACATCATGGCGAGCGGCGCGCTGCCGCCCGGCTGTCCGGCCGTCGAGGTGGATGGCGAACTCTATTGGGATGGCGGGCTCGTCTCCAACACCCCGCTGCAATGGGTGGTGGCGGGCGATACCCGCCAGGACACGCTCACGTTCCAAGTCGACCTGTGGAGCGCACGCGGCGGGTTGCCGTGCGATCTCAACGATGTGACCTCGAGACAGAAAGAGATTCAATATTCGAGCAGGACGCGTGCCAGCACCGATCAGTTCAAGCAGATTCAATGCGTGCGGGTGGCGCTCGCCGACGTCCTAGAAAAGATTCCGCGCGAAATCCTCGACTCCGAGGACGGCAAGCTTCTCCAGTCCGTCGCGGATCGCAACGTCTATCAGATCGTGCATCTGATCTATCGCTCGAAGAACTATGAGGTTCAGTCGAAGGACTACGAGTTTTCCCGCAACAGCATGCTCGACCACTGGACCGCGGGATATAGCGACGCGATCCGCACGTTGCGCCATCCGGAAGCGCTGCAACGGCCGACCGATCAGACCGGGGTCGCCACGTTCGACGTCGCCATCGACGGCCGCGAATGACGGCAAGGCGATCCCGACATCCACCCAATCAGAAGGAGCACAGCATGAAGGAAGCAGAGGTCAAGGCGCGGGCATTCGCCATGCCGCTGACGAGCCCGGCCTATCCACCGGGCCCCTATCGTTTCATCAACCGGGAATTCATGGTCATCACTTATCGAACGGATGCGGACAAGCTGCGCGCGGTCGTCCCGGAGCCGCTCGAGGTGGACGAGCCCCTCGTCAAGTACGAGTTCATCCGCATGCCGGATTCCACCGGCTTCGGCGACTATACCGAGACCGGACAGGTCATTCCGGTGCGGTTCCGCGGCCGCAAGGGCGGCTACAGCCACTGCATGTTCCTCAACGACGAGCCGCCGATCGCGGGCGGCCGCGAGCTTTGGGGCTTTCCGAAAAAGCTGGCCGATCCGACCCTGCACGTCGAGATCGATCAAATGGTCGGCACGCTCGACTACGGCCCGGTCCGCGTCGCCACCGCCACCATGGGATACAAGCACAAAGCCGCCGATCTCGACGCGGTGCGCGCTTCGCTCGCGGCCCCGAACTTTCTGCTCAAAATCATTCCGCACGTCGACGGCAGCCCGCGAATCTGCGAGCTCGTCGAATATTATCTCGAGGACATCACGCTCAAGGGCGCGTGGACGGGGCCGGCAGCGCTTTCGCTCACGCCGCATGCCCTCGCCCCGGTCGCGGAGTTGCCCGTGCTCGAGGTCGTATCCGCGGTTCACCTCATTTGCGATATCACGCTCGGCCTCGGCAAGGTCGCCTACGATTACCTGCAGCCAGCCTCCTCCAAGCGCGAGCCGGCGCTGAAACCTGCCACCGCGGGAGTTTCGTGACATGCGTCTCAAGGACAAAGTCGCCATCGTGACCGGCGCCGCCAGCGGGATCGGCAAGGAGATCGCCGCAACCTTCGCGCGGGAGGGCGCACGCGTCGTGATCGCCGATTTGAATCAAAAGGCCGCCGACGCGGCGGCGGCGGAACTCGGCGATGCGCGCAAGGCGATCGGGGTGGTCATGGACGTGACGAACGAACAACAGGTCGAGGCCGGCGTCGCGCGCACGGTCGAGCAGTTCGGAAAGATCGACGTGCTCGTGAGCAATGCTGGCATCCAGATTGTCGCCCCGCTCGATGAATTCAAGTTCGCGGACTGGAAGAAGCTCTTGAGCGTCCATCTCGACGGCGCGTTCCTCACCACCCGCGCCGTGCTGCAGCGGATGTACAAACAAGGCTCCGGCGGCAGCATCATCTATATGGGGTCGGTGCACTCGAAAGCGGCATCGGTGTTGAAGGCGCCTTACGTGACCGCCAAGCACGGATTGATCGGGCTCGCCAAGGTGGTCGCGAAGGAGGGCGCCAAGCATGGCGTGCGCGCCAACGTCATTTGCCCGGGTTTCGTGCGCACCCCGCTGGTCGACAAGCAGATCCCGGAACAGGCCAAGGAGCTCGGCATTTCAGAGGCCGAAGTGATCAAGAACGTGATGCTGAAAGAGACGGTCGACGGCGAGTTCACCACGGTTGCGGACGTGGCCGAAACGGCGGTGTTCTTTGCCGGCTTCGAAAGCAACGCGTTGACCGGGCAGTCGCTGGTGGTGAGCCACGGCTGGTTCATGCAGTGAGCGCGAGCGCGCGCCCGGCAAGACTTCTCGATGCGGCGACGCAAGCGGCATTCCGCGAAAGGGAAGCCGCTTGCGCCGAACGCGCTCGTGCCCAATTTCTGCCAAAGTGTTTTCCGCGCGGCGCGGCGGACGCGGCGGCCGTCAGGAATATAATCAATCATATCAATGGACTACGTTGTCGGCCGCGTCAGCCTATGGTCGCGCGCCGGCCGTCGCCAGGTCCCGGGCAGCGTAAGCTCGCTCGAGCCGCAAGTTTGAACCTCTGACCCCCCAGCCGCGACTAATAGAGACGTAAACCCCCGCCGGCCCTCGATATGGGACCCGGGAGAAGAGTGGGTTGGTCTTTCAGGGCGAGGTGCGTCATGAGTGTACAAAGCAGGCATTGGCTCGACTACGACCCGGTGGCGCTGGTGATCCTGGTTGTGGGCATCGGCGCAGTCGCGTTGCTCGCGCTGAGCATTTAACTTAATCGGACGAAGCCGCCCGGGCTGGTGTTGCATCGGCCCGCGGCGATGCTTCGTCGCATTGCCCCTTGGCTGTGATCACGGCATGGCGCGGCGTCTTGCGACGGCTGTTGCGACCGCCGGCGCCTGTTCAAGCTGAATATTTGCTTGCTTTTCGAGCTTCGCTCGACGCCCGGTTTGCCGCGCCCGGTTCACCGTAACGCGGTGCCGCCGCGGTTCCAGCCGCGACCGCCCTCGCCGTAAATGTCAAAGCCTTTGTCGGTGACCACGACCGTGTCTTCGAGCTTGATGAATCCACGCTGCGGATGCTGCAGCGTGGTCTCGACCGACACCACCATTCCACGCTCGAGCGGGCGAGCGGCGTCGTAGGCGTCATATGGCACCGGGCCGGTTGCGGTGAGCCGCGGCGCCTCGTGGCTGACCAATCCCATGCCGTGGGCGAGGAAGTGCATATGGTTGTGGTGCTTGGATTTGTGCACGAGCGGCTCGGCCGCGGCGTAGATCGCGCTACCCATCGTCCCCGCCTTGATCGGCTTCATCGACGCGCGCTGAATTTGCTCGATCTCGGCCAGCAAATCTTCGAGCTCGGCATCGGGCTCGCCGTGGATCGCCATGCGACAGAGGTCGCCGATATAGCCGTGATAGTTGCCGCCGGAATCGAGCGAGAGCACGTCGCCCTTGCCCCATTTCTGCTCCGACGGCGCGCGGTTGAGGCTCGAACCCGCCGTGATCAGGCAGTAGTCGAAGGTAAGGCCGCGGTTGGTCTCATCGCGCCGCATCCCTTCGGTCCGCTCCCGCTTGGTCGCGCCCGGGCCGTGATTTGCAATGACCGCCAGCATCGATTCGATCACGCGCTCGGAGGCGATACGCAGCTTCCTCAATTCCTCGGGACTCTTCACCGCGCGCAGCCGCTCGAGCACGAACAGCGCGTCCACGATTTCGCTGTCCGGGAAGGCGTTGCGAAGCGCCGCGCCGGCATCGACCGGCAGAAAACCGAGCTCGGCGCCGATCCGGCGCGGCTTTGCTCCCAATTTGCGCACGTGGTCGATCGCCTTCTGCATGGCATCGACGGTGCCGGACGAATTGGTCTGCGACTCCGACACCCAGAACGGATCGTTTTCCTTCTGAAAGCCCTCCATGCGATGCCCGAAATAAGCCGCCTTCTGCCGGGAGCCCTTGGGATAGACGAGGACCGGCAGATAGCGGCTCAATCCCATCGCATCCATGGACTCGAAGAAAAAGGCGCGATGGCCGCCCAGCAGGTACTGCACGTTGTGCTTCGAGGTCGCGAGCAGGACGTCGATCCCGGCCTCATCCATCAGC
>JBKOXY010000119.1:0-14869 GCA_046725125.1 Pseudomonadota bacterium
GGTGGGCGGCTCGAAGCGCGCGTCGGCCCTGCCGGAGGTGCCGACCACGCTCGAGGCGGGTTTTCCCGAGTCCGACTTCGATTTCTGGATCGGGATGATGGTGCCGAAGAAGACCCCGCGCGACATCGTCGCTCGCATTCATCAGGAGACCGTGAAGGGGCTGCAAGATCCGTCGGTGAAGGAGAAGCTCTCCAAGCTCGGCGTCGAGGAGATGATCGTGCAGCCGGACGATTTCGACGCGCGCATCGCCCGGGAGGCGCCGATCGCCGTAGCGCTCGCCAGGGCCGCCGGCATCGCGGCGAAGTGATCGTCGTGCCGCCCGGACGATGGCGGCGCAGCAAGACGTGCATCGGATGTTCGAAGGCTTCACCCGCACCGAAATCAAGACCAGCGGCGCGCGGATCGTCACGGTGCGCGGCGGCGACGGACCGCCGCTCTTGCTCCTGCACGGCAATCCGTTCTCCCACCTGTCCTGGCACAAAGTGGCGCCGCGTTTGGCGAGCGAATTCACCGTGGTGGCCACCGACCTGCGCGGCTACGGGGATTCGGAAAAGCCGCCGGGCGGGAAGGATCATAGCGGCTACTCGTTCCGCGCCATGGCGCATGACCAAGTCGAGGTGATGGCCTCGCTCGGTTTCGAGCGCTTCTACGCCGCCGGCCATGATCGTGGCGCCCGCGTGCTCCACCGCATGTGCCTCGATCATCCGCAAAAGGTCGCGCGCGCGGCCATCCTCGACATCATCCCGCAGCATCATCTGCTCAACAACGTGACGCGTCAGTGGGGCACCTTCTCCTGGCACTGGTTCTTCATGATCCAGCCTTACGATTTTCCCGAGCGGCTGATGGGCGCCGATCCCGACTATTTTATCGAGAAGAAGCTCGCCAAGACCGCGCAGGGCCTGAGCTTCTTCGACCCGGCGGCGCTCGCCGAATACAAGCGCTATTTCCGCAATCCCGCGACCATTCACGCCATGTGCGAGGACTACCGCGCCACCCACGGCGTCGACCTCGCCATGGACAGCGAGGATTTCGCCGCCGGACGCAAGATTACCTGTCCGGTGCTACTGTTGTGGGGCGCGACCGGCGGCGTCGGCCGCAACCACAAGTCCATGGAGATTTGGCCGCGCTATGCATCGGACATTCGCGCCGGCAAGGCGCTTCCTTGCGGGCACTATCTCTCGGACGAAGCGCCGGAAGAAACCTATCGCGAGCTGCGCGAGTTCTTTGCTGCGGCGGACCCGGGGAAGGCTTAAGGCACGCGCGCCGCCAGTCGTGGCCGGGTCAAATGAATGCTGCGGCATGCCGCAGTATTCCCATGGGGCGTTCAGCTGCGGGAGGTAGCTATGGCGACAACACCGGCAACCACGGTCAATGTCCGCTACATGGTCGACGATGTCGACGCGACGGTCGCGTGGTACACCCAACACCTCGGCTTCAAGCTCCTCTCCAACGCAGCGCCGGCGTTTGCCGACGTCACGCTGGGATCGCTACGCCTCTTGCTCAGCGGGCCGAAAAGCTCCGCCGGACGACCGATGCCCGATGGCCATCGGCCCGGTCCCGGCGGGTGGAACCGCATTCATCTCATCGTGGATGATATTTCGGCCGAGGTCGCCCGGTTGCGCGCCGCCGGCGTCGAGTTCCGCAACGACATCGTGAGCGGGCCGGGCGGATCGCAGATCCTGCTGAAGGACCCCTCCGGCAATCTCGTCGAGTTGTTTCAGCCGGCTCGCCGCTGACCGCACGCGTGCCGCCACCGATGAAGCTGGATCAGCGAATCAACTGGCGACCGCCGCCGGCGCGGCGAGGAAATTGCGCGTCGCGTACCAGAGCAGGTGCCGGTTGTTGCTGTATCCCGGGCTGTGCGCGGTGTGCGGCAGGATCACGAACTGGCGGTCGCCGTTGGGTAATTGCCGAAAGAAGTCGATGAGGTCCTCGGTGGTCGAGTTGCCGTCATGGACCCCGCGGATCATGAGCACCGGCGAGAGCACCTTCTTGGGATCGACCAGCGGCAGATTGGCGGCCATGTCGAGATAGGTCCCAGTCGGGACCTGTTCGCCGAACTTGAGTTCCACGGCGGCGATGGCCTCGGGCACGGCCATGTCGTAGCTCGCGGCGTGGCCGTCGCGAGTGAAGATCGAGCGGATCATGGCCGCGTCGCGCTTGCGGCGATTGTTGTTGCGGTAGAACTCGACCTGCTGCTCCCGCCTGCCGATCTCCGGCGCGCCGGTGCCTTTGTAGGTGAAGGCGACCAGCACCAGCCGGTCCACCCGCTCGGGCTCGGCCTGCGCGAACGCGGCGGCGCGGATGGCACCAGAGGAGGTGCCGTAGAAATGCATCTTCGCCCGCCCGGTCTCCCGCGCCACCACCGGCACCGCGGCTTTGAGGTCCTCGACGCTGCTGGCGACGTCGGAATTGTTTCCGGAACTGCCGGAATGGCCGTAGCCGTCGTGGTCCATGGTCCACACGTCGTAGCCGTAGCGCGCGAATACGTTCATGAGCGAGTACTCGCCCTTGCCCGGCACGGTGAGGTCGTAGGATGAGCGGGCGGAGTTCGAGGAGCCGTGCACCAGAAATAGCAGCGGAAGCGGCGGTTCGCCCGGTTTCGGCGCGCCGACGCGCTTGCGCCAGAGGTTGAGCGCAACGTCACCCTTTTTGGCCCAGTATTCGGCGCTCCAGATCGCCCCGTCGCTCGCTTGCGCCACCCCCGCGCCCGAGGTCTGCGCCTGCGCGGTGAAGGCGGACACGAGCCCCGCCCCGATGCCGAGGCTTGCTCCCTTGAGGATGGCGCGGCGCGCAAGCGCGTGATCGGGCGGCAACGAGCTTTCGGTCATGGCGTCCTCCGATTTTCGGCGCGAGTGCGCTGCCCATCGCGTGACTGCCAGGGGCGCTCGGCATTCTCAGGCCGCTCCTGGGTCGGCAGGCGACCTTATCAGATCGCCAAAGACCGCCAAGGCGGCGGACCGATGCGCCGAGCACATCCCGATCGCGGCCAAGCCACCTGCCGCCGCGCAAGCCCTCGCGCGCCTGCGCGCAGTTTGCTAGTCGTTACCGGCCATCGGCTCGAAACGCCCACGCGAGGGGCCGTCGCAACGCCGGGATTGGACTCGGACGTTGCAACGACGATATGGGGGTGCGGGAAGTCGCGTCACGGGTCGATCGATGGAGCCCAGAACACAGGATCGTGAGCGCAGAGTGCTCGACGCGCTGCATCGGGCGGCGGTGTTCTGCGACCAAAGGATCGGCTGGAACCGGATCGGCCTCGCGCTCAGCATCGCCATCATCACGGTCGCGGCGGTGGCGCTCTATCGCATCTTGCGCACGATCGACCCCAGCGAGGTCGTCGAGGCGCTGGTGACCACGGATTTGCGCCACATCACGCTCGCCGCCGTGTTCGTCGCCGGGGGATACTTCACGCTGACCTTCTATGACCTTTTTGCCCTGCGCACGATCGGGCGGAACGACGTGCCGTATTGGGCGGCCGCGCTCGCCGCCTTTACCAGCTATTCCGTCGGTCACAATGTCGGCGCGAGCGTATTCACCGGCGGCGCGGTCCGCTACCGCATTTATTCAGCCTGGGGGCTGACCGCCATCGAGGTCGCGAAAATCTGTTTCGTGGCCGGGCTGACCTTCTGGCTCGGGAATGCCACCGTGCTCGGGCTCGGCATTCTCTATGCGCCGCTCGCCGCCACGGCCATCGACCAATTGCCCGCATGGCTCAACCGCGGTGGAGCGGTCCTGATTGTGATCGTGCTGGCGCTCTATGTCGGCTGGGTATGGCGGCGGCCGCGCGTCGTCGGCCGGGAGGGC
This sequence comes from Pseudomonadota bacterium, assembly GCA_046725125.1. Lineage (GTDB taxonomy): Bacteria > Pseudomonadota > Alphaproteobacteria > Rhizobiales > Xanthobacteraceae > VAZQ01. Next base: position 3,808 of record JBKOXY010000119.1, read on the forward strand.
TGGCGCGTCACCCTGCCCGGCGGGCCGCTCACGCTGTTGCAGATCGGCATCGGCATCGTCGACCTCGGCTTCTGTGCGCTGGCGATGTACATGCTGGTGCCGGACGAGCCCAATATCGGCTTCGTTACGCTCGCCGTCATCTTCGTCTCCGCCACGCTGCTCGGCTTTGCCAGCCATGCGCCGGGAGGCATCGGCGTCTTCGATGCGGCCATGCTGGTCGCGCTGTGGCAGTTCGACAAGGAAGACGTGCTTGCCGGAGTGCTCTTGTTCCGGCTGCTCTACTACATCGTTCCGTTCGCGCTTTCGCTTGTGATTCTCGGCGGCCGTGAACTGGTGCTGGCGCTGCGGGGCGCTCCTCCGCCGCACATCGAGCGGCTTCCGTCTTTGGCGCCGACCGAGGTGGCGACGCGACCTGAAGCGGGTGAAGAGAAGGCCGGCTGAGCCAAGCTATCGCGCGCCGTGTGCCGCACACCTTTCGTCGCTCGCCGATGGAAACGAGCCTCGAGTGCTTGACACCTCGCCGCCGCCACCTTGACAATATCGATCCGGAAACCGTTTTGCCGCGGCTGCCTGATCCGGGGGCGGGTCGGGGGCAAACACTCGATTTGAGTTGCGATCGGTGGCAGGTGAGCCGCAGATGACGATGCGCAGCGCACCGCGGCCGCCGAACTTGGACTGATGACGTGCACGGAAGAGGATCGTCGCTATGATCGCAGAGGCACCGCGGCCCTGGCAGTCTAGTCGTCGCGCTGTCGAGTTAGGCCTGGCTTTGTGTCTAACCGTCTTGCTGTGCGGCTCCGTTGCCCGTGCGCAGTCCGTCGCGTTCATCAATCCTGGAAAGTCTGGCGAGATTTACTGGGTGACCGCCACGCAAGGCATGCAGGCCGCCGCCCACAGCCTCGGCATGACGTTCGAAGTGCAGTATGCGCAGCGTGAGCCTCTCAAGACGCTCGAAATCGCCCGCGAAATGGTCGCACGGCCCGCCGGCAAGCGGCCCGAATATATCGTAGTCACGGACGACTATTCCGTGGCCGACCGGCTCTTGGCGATCATCGACCCGGCCGGCGTGAAGACTTTTCTCGCCTATAGCTCGATCCCCGTCGATCAGCGTGGCGGCATCGGGTCGCCGCGCGGCAAGTACAAGGGCTGGCTCGGCTCGCTGGAGCCGCAGGCGGAGGACGCCGGCTATCTGACGGCGCGTGCGCTGATCGAGCGCGGCAAGAGAGAAAAAGCATTCGGGCCCGATGGCAAGCTTCACATGCTGGCGATCGCCGGCGATCGCTCCACACCCTCCTCGATCAATCGCAACCAGGGCATGCGCCGCGCGGTCGCCGAAGCCCCGATGGTCGTTCTCGAGGAGGAGGTTTACGCGGCGTGGGCGCGCGAGAACGCCGCTCAGCAAGCCGAGTCGCTCTACCGGCGCTATCCCGAGGTCAAGCTCGTCTGGGCGGGCAACGATCTGATGGCCTTCGGCGCCATGGCCGCCTGGGAAAAGCGCGGCGGCAAGCCCGGCGTGGACGCGTGGTTCAGCGGCGTCAACACCTCGACCGAGGCGCTCGAAGCGGTGAAATCGGGACGGCTGACCTCGCTCGCCGGCGGCCATTTCATCACCGGCGCGTGGGCGCTGGTGATGATCTACGACTACCATCACGGCCGCGATTTCGCCGACGAAGGGCTCGAGCTGCGGCGGCCGATGTTCGCAGAGTTCACGCCGTTGCTTGCCGACCGCTACATCGAGCGTTTCAGCGGCGGCTTTGATGGCGTCGACTTCAGCCGCTACAGCAAGGTCAAGAATCCGAAACTCAGGCGCTACAACTTCGGCTTTGCGCAACTGCTGGAGCCGCAGTCCTGAGCAGCGTGGCGGTCTGGACCAGTCTGGCGCTTTGCGGTTTCGTGTTGATCAGGGACCGATTGTCTTACTACCGCGCGCGACCGGCGTTTAGCCCGCGCCCACTCGCGCGCCCGCGCGCAGTCGAATTGATCGATAGGGTCCGGCCGACTGGACCAAGTCCACCGGATGATCGCTCCGCAACGGGGCGGTTTTGGTGAGGTTCAATTCGACTGCGTCTCCGAACGCTTGCGTTCGCGGACGCGGTCGCGTTGGCTAGCCCAGGCCGAATCCCAGAGCGCTCGCGTGCAATCGGACGACCGCATTTTCCAAAGCCGCCACCTATTGCGGTCGCCGAGGTCGCTCGCCGACGTGGCGAGCAGCCACAATTCGCGCAGGCCAAGCAACAGGGCGGCGAGCGAAAGCGGAAGAACGAAATACAGAAAGCGGAAGATCAGCAGCGATGCCAGCAGCTCCTCCTTGGGGAATTGCGGAAGCCCGACCAGCATCGCCACTTCAATGACGCCGAGACTTCCGGGCGCGTGGCTTAAGAATCCGAGCAGAATCGCCGTGACGAAAACCACGAGCAAAGTGATGAAATCGATCGCAGGATGCGCCGGAAGCAAGGTATACATCGCGATCGCTCCCGCGCCGAGATCCAAAACCCCGATCCCGATCTGCACGAGCGTCAAGCGCGGGCTCGGCAGGACGATTTGCCAACTCGAGCGGCCGATCACCCGCGGCCGTGGCATCAGCCAGAGCAGGTAACCGAAAATGATGATCAGGCCCGACACGCCGATCAGCCGGTTGATCCACGGCGGCAATTGATCGACTGCGCTCGCGGCCGCCGGCGCGTATGCCATGCCGCCCCCGAGCACAAACGCATTGCCGAGCCAGAACGTCAGTCCCGTGACGAAGGCGATCTTGACGATGTCGATGACGCTCAGGCCCCAGGCGGAATAGATCCGAAACCTGATGACGCCGGCGGTAAAGACGGTCGCGCCGAGATTGTGGCCGATCGTATAACTGGTGAAGCTTGCAAACGCCGCGACTCGATAGGGCACTGTATCCCGGCCGATCGTGCGCAGCGCGAAGAAATCATAAAAGCTCAGCGCGACATAACCGATCGCAACGAAGACGCCGGCAATCAAGACCTCTCGAATCGATTTTGACCGCAGCGCAGCGACAACCTTGTCGATCTCGATGTCTCTGAGCAGTTGGACCAGGGTGACAGCGGCAATCACCACGATCAGCAGGCTGATCGCGATGCCAATCCTGTTCCAGTCGAGCCGCTGTCGTATCGCCCGCGAGATGACCCTCGTCACGTTTGGCATGGGCTCCGGGCGATGCGGGTCGGCGCGGCTCGGCGAATCGCGGAGGCAGTGTCTCATCCGTTTGTAACACCATTGTTACAGGTCGCAGCGGCGCGAAAGTTCAAATCATGTGACTTGCGAACGTCACGCCGTCACACGGCTGAGATATGAAATCGCAATGTTGTCATATGCGATTCGATGACGAGATGGCTGAGCTGGCCCGACCGAGAGCGGCTTGATGCGGGTTCTGGTCGCAACGGATGCCTGGCACCCGCAGGTCAACGGCGTGGTCCGCACCTTGACCTCGCTGTCACACAGCGCACGACGCCTCGGCGTCAGTATTGAATTCCTTACCCCGGACGGTTTTCGGTGCATCCCGATACCGACCTATCCCGGATTGCGCTTGGCGTTGCCGCGCCGGCGCGAGATCGCGCGCCGCATCGAAGCGGCCAAGCCGGATGCGATCCATATCGCCACCGAAGGGCCGATCGGCCACGTGGTGTCGGGCTATTGCCGAAGGCACGGCCGCCCCTTCACCACCAGCTACACGACGCGCTTCCCTGAATACATCTCGGCGCGCGCACCGATTCCGCAAGCGTGGATCTACGCGGCGCTGCGACGATTTCATGCCGCCGCAACCGTGACGATGGTGTCGACGCCATCGCTCATGACCGAATTGCGCCAGCGGGGTTTTTCCAACCTCGGGATGTGGACGCGCGGCGTGGACACCGATCTGTTCAGGCCGGATCGTGCGATCGAACTCGGCTTTACGCGCCCCATCTTCGTCAGCGTGGGGCGGCTCGCGGTCGAAAAGAACCTCGAAGCATTCCTCTCGCTCGATCTTCCCGGCACGAAGGTCGTCATCGGCACCGGCCCTGAGGAGGCGGCGCTGAAACGGCGCTTTCCGGACGCGAAGTTCCTCGGATTGTTGGAGAATGGCGCCTTGGCCGCGCGTCTCGCGGCGGCAGACGTCTTCGTGTTCCCGAGCCGCACCGACACGTTCGGCGTGGTGCAGCTCGAAGCGCTGGCCAGCGGCGTTCCGGTCGCCGCCTTCCCGGTCACGGGGCCGAAGGACGTCGTCGGCGGCAGTCCGGTCGGAGTTTTGAACGAAAACCTGGGCGTGGCCTGTATCGAGGCGCTTCGAATTTCTCGCGCAGCGTGTCGCGCGTTCGCACTCAGCCGCTCCTGGGAAAACAGCGCGCGTCAATTCATCGGGCATATCCAGAAAGTGGCCACCGGCGGGTATCGCGAATCCGACGCGGGAATGGCGATGGCGGCGACCGCGCGCGGCTGATGAGGACGGAGCACGGTTTTCGCTGCCGGTCACGGGGCGAAAGCGGGTGGGGCGAAAAGGAGACACTGCCATGACCGATTTGTCGCGCGCAGAGCTCGACAAGGAGACGATCGCCAAGGCGTATGCGCGCTGGGCGCCGGTTTATGATCTCGTGTTCGGCGCGGTTTTCGAGCGTGGCCGCCACGCCGCGATCGCCGCCGCCGAACGCATCGGCGGACGCATCCTCGAGGTGGGGGTCGGCACCGGCATATCGCTCCCGGACTATTCGCGCGCCAACCGCCTTTGCGGCGTCGACATCTCCGAGCCCATGTTGCGCAAGGCACAGCAGCGCGTCGTCGAGCTCGGGCTCGCCAATGTCGAGGGACTTTGGGTCATGGACGCCGAGCATCTGTCCTTTCCGGATGCGTCGTTCGATGTGGTCGTGGCGCAATACGTCATTACGACGGTTCCCAATCCCGAGGCGACGCTCGACGAATTCGCCCGCGTGCTGAAGCCGGGCGGCGAGATCGTGCTGGTCAGCCGTGTGGGCGCGGAAGCGGGATTGCGGCGCGCCCTGGAGCGATGGTTTGCGCCTGCGGCACGCAAGCTTGGCTGGCGCACCGAGTTCTCCTGGGAGCGCTACGCGCACTGGGCCAAGCGCTCGCGCGGCATGCGGCTGGTCGAGCGGCGGGCGATGCCGCCGTTCGGGCACTTCTCGCTGATCCGCTTCTCCAAGGCCGGCGGAGCGAGCGCCGCGCGCGCGGAGAAGCCGGCGGCGCGCGCCGCGGTCTGACCCTCCCTGTTCGCCGCAAGCAATGCCTCTTCCCCGCCGATCGACGCGCCTGTCACATCGGATTCATCGAATCGCCATAGCATCGACACACGACGACAACACGGAGAGCTGTTATGCAGCCGTTTCTCGAGGCCCTGAGAGTGCAGCGTTGGGACGATCATCGCTTCTATCATCACAGCCGGATCAATCAATCGCTTCATCTGGTGAGCGCGGTGAGCTTTCTGTCCGCCTATGTGATGATGTTCGGGGATCCGGCGATGGCAGCTCTGATTGGTTGGCTCGTGGCGATGACCAGCCGCCAGATCGGCCACTTCTTCTTCGAGCCGAGAGACTACGACGTGGTGAATCAAGCGACGCACGACTACAAGGAAGAAATCAAGGTCGGCTACAATCTACGGCGCAAGGTCGTCCTGATGACGATCTGGGCGCTGTCGCCGCTGCCGCTCTACTTCGATCCGACTTTTTTCGGCATCTTCACCCCGCACGCGGGCACGATGGAGTTCGTGCGCCATGTCGCGCAGATCTGGTTGGTCATCGGAATCGGCGGGTTGTTGTTCCGGACCGTGCAATTGTTCTTCATCAAGGATGTGCAGACCGGACTGGTATGGGCCACGAAAATCCTGACCGACCCGTTCCACGACATCAAACTCTACTACAAGGCTCCCCTCTCCCTGCTGCGCGGCGAGTGGATCGATCCGCATCACGCTCAAGGTGACGAGTGGATCGCCGACGAAGCCGCAGAGGCTCCGCACGCGACCTGATGGCTGCCGGAAGGCCTTCAGCGACGTTGCGCACGATCGCGCTTCGGGGACAGCCGGTGCGCGATCATTTCCTTGAGGATACGGCGCTTGATCGACGTGTTGGTCGCCGCTGGATCGTGCCACCACCAGCCATCTTGCTGCATGGCCTTTGCTGCGGCCACGAAGCGGTCGGCCACCGCTTGGAAGTCCGCCTCGGTGTAGTTCAGGCTGAAAATGAGGCGGCCTGTTCCGATCCAGCTCAGCGCCAGCCCTTCGGCGCGCAGATAATATTGCAGCATCCAATTGTAGCGCGACGGCCGCAGGTAGCAGACCGTCCAGATCGAGGACATGTTCGCCACCTCTACCGGCAACGCTTCCTCGCGCAGGCGCCGATTGAGGCGCTGCGCCCTTGCATTCCAGTTTCGGTCGAGGTCGCGATAGAGCTCGCGGGCGGGTGGCGTCTCGAGATATCGCAGGAACTCGTTCATTGCCGCCATGACATAAGGATGGGAATTGAACGTGCCGCGGGCGAAGCAGATGTCGGCTGGGCGGTCGTCGCGGAACCGCTTCATCAGGTGCTTGCGTCCGCAGACGACGCCGATTGGAAGCCCGCCGCCCAGCGTCTTGCCATAGGTGACGAGATCGGCCCGGACGCCGAAGTACTCCTGTGCTCCGCCCATGGCGAGACGGAAGCCGACGAACACTTCATCGAAAATCAAGACGATGTTTTGCTCGGTGCAGACCGCGCGCAAACGCTTGAGCCACTCGGCATAGGCGTCCTTGTCGCAATGTGCGTTGCGCGCGCCGTCGACCAGCGACGAGTCCGTCGGCGCGGACGCGTTCGGATGCAGCGCCTGCAGCGGATTGACGAGCACGCAGGCGATGTCGCGTCGCGTCCGCAGGACGCGCAGCGAATCGTCCGACATGTCCTTCAGTGTGTAGGTCTCGTGTGCCGGCAGCGGGTTGCCGATACCCGGTTGCACGTCGCCCCACCAGCCATGATAGGCGCCGCAGAAGCGCACCAGGTGGGACCGGCGGGTGTGGTAGCGCGCCAGCCGCACGGCCTGCATCACCGCCTCGGTGCCCGACATATGGAACGACACTTCGTCGAGTCCGGAAAGCTCTTTCAGACGCTTCACGTTGTCGGCGATGACCGGATGATAGGGGCCGAGCACCGGGCCAAGCTCGCCGACGCGCTCGACGGCGCGTCCTATCGCCTGCTTGTAGAAGTCGTAGCCGAGGACATTGACCCCGTAGGAGCCGGTCAGGTCGTAGAACTGATTGCCGTCGAGATCCGTGAGCATGACGCCCGCGGACGATTGCACGAACGCTGCGGATTTCAGGTGCTGGCGCACGACGCGGCCGTATTGGAACGGCACCCGATAGGCGTCGGTGAATTGCAGATCGGAGATGCCGTCGGTCGCCTCGGCGGTGCGGCGGATCGTTTCGGCAAAGCGCGTGTCATAGAGCGCCGCCAGCCGCTTGAAGCCGGCGCGGCGGCGCGCCGCGACCTCCTCCGGCGCATCGTCGGAACAGAAGAACCGGCTCTCGTCGTAGTCGTAGAACGGCACCAGCGAGGCCACCCGCCGCGCCATCCTGGCATGGCCGGTCAGCGTCCTGTGCTTGGCCTTCGAAAGCTCGAGCCGCCGGCGCAATGTCACCAACGACGTTGCCAGCGCGGCAGCGCCAAGCCCGTAGAATGCCAGTGTCGTGCTGGCCCATTCCATCGAATCGTGCCTTATCCGAAGGAGGTTACGGCACGATGACGCTCCGCGCCCAGATTCTGCGTTTGCTGGCGCAGGAGGACCTCAATTTCTTGCTCACCAACCGGATTCCCCGCCGGCTGGCCACGCAGTTCATGGGCTGGTTCAGCCGGATCCAGCAACCGTTGGTGCGCGACCTGTCGATCGGGCTGTGGCGCTTCTTCTCCGATCTGGATTTGAGCGAGGCGAAGCAACCGCACTTTCGCAGCATGCATGATTGCTTCATCCGGCAGCTCAAGGCGGGTGCGCGCCCGATCGACGACGATCCCAAAATCCTCGTCAGCCCCTGCGATGCGATCGTGGGCGCATCCGGTACGATCGCCGGCACCCGTCTCTATCAGATCAAGGGCTTTCCCTACACGTTGGCGGAGCTGTTTTGCGATCGTGCACTCGCCGACGCTCATCGCGATGGCCGATACGTGACGCTGCGCCTGACGTCGAGCATGTATCATCGTTTCCACGCACCGCATGATTGCCGCGTCGATCAGGTGACTTACATCTCGGGCGACACCTGGAACGTCAATCCGATCGCGCTGCGGCGGGTCGAAAAGCTGTTCTGCAAGAACGAACGCGCGCTGTTGCGGACGAGACTGACCGCCACCGGCCACACGATTACGCTGGTCCCGGTCGCGGCCGTGCTTGTCGCCAGCATACGCCTGCACTTTCTCGATGTGCTGCTCGGCCTCAAGCATCGCGGACCCAATGTCATCGCCTGCGACGCGGCGTTCAGGAAAGGCGATGAAATAGGTTGGTTCCAGCACGGATCGACCATCATCGTCTTCGCTCCCGACGGCTTCTCGCTGCATGAGAATGTGCGGGAGAACGCCACGATTCGTGTCGGCGAACCGCTGATGCGGCTGCCGTGAATGCAATTCTCCCGTCCGCTTGCCGCTGTTGCGTCTGCATGTGCCTACACCCGGGAGGCAAGCGCCGCCGCGAAGTCCTGCTCGTGCGTCAACGGGGCGGGCCCGATCCACCTCACGATCTCGAACTGTCCGTTGAAATGCTCGACCACCGCGGTGCAGCTTTCGACCCAGTCGCCGCAATTGATGTAGCGCAAGCCGAGATCGTCGCGGATCACGGCATGATGGATGTGGCCGCAGACGACCCCGTCGAGGCCGCCCCGCCGCCGGGCTTCCACCGCGAGCGTGCGCTCGTACTCGCCGATGAAGGCCATCGCGTTCTTGACTTTCAGCTTGGCCCATTTGGACAGCGACCAATAGGTCAAACCGAACGCGCGTCTCACCGTATTGAAATAGGTGTTGATAAAGATCGCGAGATCGTAGGCATTGCTGCCCAAGAGCGCGAGCCAACGCGCGTGGCGAATGATCACGTCGAACAGGTCGCCGTGAACGATAAGGTAGCGCTTGCCGTCGGCGGCGACGTGGATGGCATCTTCGACCACTTCGATGCCGCCAAAGTGGGTACCGTAATAGTCGCGCAGAAACTCGTCATGATTGCCGGGAATGTAGAACAGGCGAACCCCTTTGCGCGCCTGACGCAGCAGCTTCTGCACGACGTCGTTGTGAAGTTGCGGCCAATACCAGGCGGACTTGAGCTGCCAGCCGTCGACGATGTCGCCCACGAGATAGATGGTGTCGGCTTCGTAATGGCGCAGGAAGTCGAGCAGCTTGTCGGCCTGGCAGCCGCGCGTCCCCAGATGGACGTCCGACAGAAACAGCGTTCGAACCCGCCGCGGGCCAGTGGAGAGCCGTTCAAGCATTCATTGCCCTGCGCATGGCGCGCTTATCAGTGATTTCTATTGCAAACACATGACACCCGCGCGGGGGCAAAGTTCCTGGGCGGACGTTCTATGTCGGGGCCAGCTTCCCCTGACATTGGGCGCACCTTTTCATAGCCGCCCTCGCTGGCAATATCCTGACGCAGGCACTGACAGCACTGCTGACAGATTGGACAGGCCGGGCCGGCCTGTCGTGTCGACACAAAGCGGCCAAGCCTTACAACCGCTTGAACCGCCATATCTTCGACCCCATGTTTGAGCGAAGCGTTCGACCATGAGCGAAGCGTTCGACCATGAGCGAAGCCCACCCCCTGTTCGCCGTCCTGTGCAAGTCGGCTGACGCCGACTGCGCGACGGCGCTCGAGCGACTGGTCCGCGAGGCGCCGGATCGGCGGCTCAACCGCATCAACGTGCTCGACTTCGCCCGCCGCGAAGGTCTCGACGAACAGCGGGCGATCACGACGTTCCTGCATGCCACGCAGATCGGGCTGCTCGACATGTCGTGGAACGTGCTTTGCCCCAGCTGCGGCGGCGTGCTGGACGCCAACGCCACGCTCAAGACCGTGCGCTCCCACGAATACTATTGCGCGTTCTGCGCCGTCTCGAGCGAACCCACGCTCGACGATGTCGTCGAGGTGAGCTTCACCGTGAGCCCGCGCGTGCGCAAGATCGCAGCCCACAATCCCGACGAATTGCCGATCTGGGAATATCACCGCCAGATCTTCTGGGGCACCGGCGTCGATTTGCCCGACGAGAAGTTCGAGGCGACGTGCGAGCAGCTCACCCTCGATGCCGTCGAGCTGCCGGCGGGCGACAAGGCGATCCTGTCGTTGCAGCTGCCGGCGGAATTCGTCATCGTCTTTGAGCCGGTGACGCACGCCGCGCAATTCATCCAGGTCAAGGGCGAGCCAGCCGGCGAGCGCCAGAACCTGGCGCTGGTCTATAACAACGTGCGCGCGCCCACCGGCACCCTGGAATTGCGGCCAGGACCGCTGCGATTGTCGCTGGACAACCGCACCGGAGCCCGCGTGCTGCCTACCGTGTGGATCGCCGCCAACGACCTTCAGGAGCTCACCAGCAAGCGCCGGCCGTTCCTCAACGCCAAGCGGCTGCTCAGCAACCAGACCTTCCGCGACATCTATCGCACCGACACGCTCGACGTCGACCAGCGATTGAAGATCACCAGCCTCACCTTCCTGTTCACCGACCTCAAAGGCTCGACCGAGCTTTACGAGCGGGTCGGCGACCTGGTCGCCTTCGACCTCGTGCGCGAGCATTTCCGCACCCTGAACGACATCGTCGCGACCGAAGGCGGTGCCGTGGTCAAGACCATCGGCGATGCGGTGATGGCGACCTTCCTGACGCCCGACCATGCGCTGGCCGCGGCGCTCAAGATGCGCGAGGCGATGCGCCGGCTGAACGAGACCCACGGTCGCGAGGACCTGCTGCTCAAGATCGGCATCCACGAAGGTCCCTGCCTCGCGGTGAACCTGAACGAGCGACAGGACTATTTCGGGCAAACCGTGAACATCGCCTCGCGAGTACAGGGGCTCGCGATCTCGCGGTCGATCCTGGCGACGGCGCCGGTGGTGCACAACCCGCGCAGCGCGA
>JBKOXY010000378.1:0-3712 GCA_046725125.1 Pseudomonadota bacterium
GCGCGCCCGCAACCGGCTCGTAACGGAAGCAGCCGACGCGGTCGAGCTCTGCCTCATCGAGCCAATCGAGCAAGCGTCGGAAATCCTCTTCGCTCTCGCCGGGAAAGCCGACGATGAAGGTCGAGCGGATGGTGAGATCGGGGCAGATGTCGCGCCAGCGGGCGATCCGCCGCAGGGTTTTCTCCTGCGCGGCCGGCCGTTTCATCCGGCGCAACACGGCAGGTGAGGCATGCTGAAACGGGACATCGAGATAGGGCAGCACCTTGCCCTCTGCCATCAACGGGATGACCTCGTCCACATGCGGGTAGGGGTAGACGTAATGCAGCCGCACCCAGGCGCCGAGCTCGCCAAGTGCGCGGGCGAGATCGAGAAATTTCGCCTGCACCTCGTGCCCCTTCCACGCGCTCGCCGCATATTTGAGGTCCGTCCCGTAGGCCGAAGTGTCTTGCGAAATAACCAGAAGCTCCTTCACGCCCGCGGCGATGAGACGCTCGGCCTCGCGCAGCACGTCGGCGGCGGGCCGCGAGACCAGATCGCCCCGCAGTTTCGGGATGATGCAGAAGCTGCAGCGATTGTTGCAGCCCTCCGAAATCTTCAGATAGGCATAATGCCGGGGCGTAAGCTTGATGCCCTCGGGGGGCAGGAGATCGACAAACGGGTCGTGGCGCGGCGGCAGCGCGCGATGCACCGCGGCGACCACGCTCTCGTACTGCTGCGGACCAGTGATCGCGAGCACCCCGGGATATCGCGCGGTGATCTTTTCTGGCTCGGCGCCCATGCAGCCGGTCACGATCACCTTGCCATTCTCGCTGAGCGCCTGGCCGATGGCGGCGAGCGATTCCGCCTGGGCGCTGTCGAGAAAGCCGCAGGTGTTGACCACCGCGAGGTCGGCGCCGGCATGGGAACGAGCGAGTTCATAGCCCTCCGCGCGCAGGCGGGTCATGATGCGCTCGCTGTCGACCAGCGCCTTCGGGCAGCCGAGCGAGACGAAACTCACTCGCGGCGCGCGCGGCGCGGGATGTCGGTTTTCCATGGCGAGGGGCTACCCGAGCGCGCCGCCAGGAGCAAGCGGCCTAGTCTCAGCGCGCCGGTTCCGGACCGCCGTCATTGAATATTCATCATTGCGGCCTATATAGGGGTTGTTCGCGACCGAGCTTCCGACCGCGGATGTACCGGCGGGAGCGAGGGCGCGATCAATGTAGGCCCGCCGGGAGAAATCCCTGGCGGGTTTTCTTTTTGGAGGTTGGGCCCAGCGCGGGCGGACGCGCTCGTGTGGGTAAAGGCCGCACCGCACCTCCTCCTTGACGCGGGAAAATAGGTCATCCTGGTATCTGCATACGGCTGCACGTGAACCCTACGGGCCCCTTGCGCGACTAAATCGTGATGCCGCGGCGCTACGCGGCTCGAGGGGGAATGATGCTGATCTTGAAATACTTCTTGGTGGTCGGGGCGGTACTCACGCTCGGCCTGATCGCGCTCAATGCCCACCTCCTGCCTGACGGCTCGAAGGCGCCGGCGGCGGTCATACATTCCCCAACGACCGCGTCGCTCCCGACGGTCGCGCCGAACGTGCCACCGGCCGATACCAATGTAGCCGCGGAACCCTCCCAGCCGCCGCCCGCGAAATCCGCGTCTACCGCCCGGCGCTCCCATCATTCCGCGCGCGTCCAACGCCGATCGCACTGACGCCCAACGCATCGGCAGGCGCTTACTTTTGCAGAAATGTCACACCGCCAAAATCTCCGGCGTTGACGATTGCCGCCGGAACGCTCGCGCATTAGCCTTTTTGGCCGTCACGGTTCGCCCTCATGGCCGTGGCGAATGCTCCTGCGAGAGAGAGCCCCGGCCGTCAGATCACCCACGGCCGGGGTTTCTTTTGGGCGCCTAGCCGGGCGCCCGCCGCGCCATTCGATCAGCTTCGCGCCGCCAACAGACCAACGCTCAGACCTCGGCCGCAAATTCTCTTCAGCCAATTTTGAACCTTGGGGTCCCCTCGGCCGACTAATCAGGCAGGGAAAGGGGAGCCTATCATGAACAAGTTGTCCCGTTTTGCGACGCTCGCCGCCGTAGTCATTGCCGCGAGCGCCTTCGCCACGCAAGCATCCGCCAATCCATTTGGTTGGCTCGGTCTGGGCTACGCTCCAAGCGATAACGGCAACCAGGTGCGGGCCGACCTGCAGCGCCGGACCGTCGAATATCCGACCAACGAGGCACCGGGCACGATCATCGTCGATACGCCGAACACCTACCTCTACTATGTGCTTCCCGGCGGCAAGGCGATCCGTTACGGCATCGGCGTCGGCCGGGAAGGTTTCACCTGGTCCGGCGTGAAGACCGTCGAGCGCAAGGCCGAGTGGCCGGATTGGACGCCGCCGCCGGAGATGATTGCCCGCTCGCCTTATCTGCCGCGCTTCATGGCCGGCGGCGCAACCAATCCGCTGGGCGCGCGCGCCATGTATCTCAGCGGCACATTCTACCGCATCCACGGCACCAACGCGCCCTCGACCATCGGCAGCCGCGCGACAGCCGGATGCATCCGCATGGCCAACGAGGACGTCATGGACCTCTACGACCGCGTCAAGGTCGGTACCAAGGTCGTGGTGCTGCCCGTCGCCGAGCGTCGCGCCGCGGCCGGGTTCAACCTGTTCCACTGAAGACCGCGTCGCCGGCCGAAATCGCACTTTTTGTGACGGCCATCACATCGGTATGGCCCCGGCCTCCATATCTACCTATGCAAGGCGGGCTGGACGGCTTTCCGATTCCCCCAATCCCCGAGCTGTCCTGACATACGCCGAACCTGGGACTTGCCCCGCGCCTTAGCGGGGTTTTCTTTTTCGGCACCCAAGTCCTTAAGTGGCCCGGTCTCGGAAAGGGGCGAGCGCCGGCCCCAATAACGCGCATCCGAGCGAGCTGGGTCGGGGGCGGGCGGTGGCAATTTGGTGGCAATGTTGACGTTTGTTCTGCCGGCGGCAATGCGTAAGTATTCGATGTTGTCAGCGCGGAAGGGTGGCCGAGTGGTTTAAGGCAGCGGTCTTGAAAAACGGACCCCATTGTGCGGTCTAGTGTTGGCATGTGTGGTTGCGTACGGATTTTCGCCGATTACCGCTGGGGGGTCCAAAATTCAATGTTGCGTCCTGCATATCTCTCCCAAAAGCTAGTCCGGCCCCTCGCAACCAAAGACGGCGGCACGCTGCGCACTATAGCGGAGGCCAGGGCCTATATGCTCGGGCTATCGAAGGCCCGCGAGTGGCAACACGCGGCCGAATTGCTATTAGCGGAGGCCGACGTTGCCGATTTCAGCAAGCAGATTGAGCTTGCGCTGTTCTATGACGGCAAGCTCGTTCTCACGGCATGACCACACTAATCCTCAAGCGAGCGTCCGCGAGTCGCCCCTCGGGGCGGCCGACACGACGCTGACGCTGGCTTGTTATAGAATCATCTAATCGTCGCGGCGATCTGCTTGCTTACCGCCAACGACGAAGGAGCGTGTTTCGCGCAAATCGACAGGCCCCGATTTCGCGACGCGAGACCGGGGCCCCTGAGACAAGTCGATGACGAGCGATTTAGTAGCAAACGTACACTCTCCGCTGAAGCCGGGGGCTCCACCGCCAGCAGCTGTATCCGGTCACCACGTTGCCGCCGAAGCCGTAGCCCCAGTAGCCATGATGGCCATGGCCGTGATGGCCGCCACCCATGCCACCACCCTTGCCCC
>JBKOXY010000275.1:0-26282 GCA_046725125.1 Pseudomonadota bacterium
CGCGGACAAGTCCGCCTCGACCTTGCTTTCGAGCCCGTACGGCACGGTGGCGATCGCCAGCGCCGTCTGCGGCTCCCCGCCCATGGCATAGACGTCGCCGAGCGAGTGGTTGGCCGCGATCTTGCCCAGCGTGTAAGGGTCGTCGACGATGGCGCGGAAATAGTCGACCGTCTGCAGCGAGAGCTGCTCACCGCCGACGTCGACGAGGGCAGCGTCATCCGGCGCGTCGAGCCCCACCACGACGTCGGCGCGCGCAGCAGGCTCGATGCCTGCGAGCGCGCGTGAGAGCACGGTGGCGCCGACTTTGGCGCCGCAGCCGCCGCAGCGCATGGCGATGGCGGAAATTTCCTCGAGCGCCTTCCGGTCGGCCAACGGCGGCAGCGCCGCCGGCGGCGGTGTCATCTCCGGCAGATCGTTGAACTTGCGCATAAAGCGGCGATCGATCCAATCCTTCCAGCGCCATACCCAGGCGCCTTCGACCACCAGACCGTTGCGGGCACCGACCGCACGGCGCCCTCC
This sequence comes from Pseudomonadota bacterium, assembly GCA_046725125.1. Taxonomy (GTDB): domain Bacteria; phylum Pseudomonadota; class Alphaproteobacteria; order Rhizobiales; family Xanthobacteraceae; genus VAZQ01. The sequence continues at coordinate 520 of JBKOXY010000275.1, forward strand.
GGTCGAGACCAGATAGAGCGCCTCGCGCTGCGGCCGAAACCGCCGCAAAGATCGGCCGGTCAGCGCGCGGCGGATGTTGTCGGCGAGCGCCGGCCCGGCGCGCACGGCGTAGACGCCCGACTTCGGCAAATCGCGACCGGAGAACGCGATGGTGTCCCCAGCAGCGAACACATCGTCGCGTCCGGCGACGCGCAACGTTGCGTCGACCCTGAGAAAGCCGCGGGCATCGAGCGGCAATCCGGCCTTTGCCAGCCAGCGCGCCGGCGCCGCTTGCGTGGTCCAGAGAATCTCGTCGGCCGCGATCGGCCCGTAGCCCTCAAGGATGAGCCGTCCGGCCTCGACGGCGGTGACAGGCGCACCGGTGACAACGGCGATCCCGCGCGCGGCGAGAATGGCGTGGAAGCGTGAGCGGAACGCCGCCGGAAAGCTCGGCAGGATGTCGGCGACGTCGGAGACGAGGACGAACGATAGTCCGCCGGCATCGAACCCGGCACGCGTGACCGCTTGCCGCAACCGGTGCTCGACCGCGAGCAGAAGTTCGACGCCACCGGCACCGGCGCCAACCAGCGCCACGGCTGTGCGCCCTTTGCGCGCGAGAACGCGCGCCTGTAGCGCCTCGAACCGCCGCAGAAATCCGTCGATCGGCTTGACGGGAATGGCGTGCTCGCTCGCGCCGGGCACATCCGCGGTGTTCGGCGTGGAGCCGATATTGAGCGAGAGCAAATCATAAGGAACCGGCGGACGACGGCGGCAGATCACGTGGCGGCCGGCGAGATCGAGGTCGACCACTTCATCCTGATAAAGCCGCGCCCCGGCAAACCGGGCGAGCGGACCGGTATCGATATGCGCGTCGTCGAAACCGTAGTGGCCGGCGATGAGGCCAGGCAGCATCCCGGAATAGGGTGTGTGCACCTCGCGGCTGATCAGGGTGAGGCGAACGCCCGGGATCGGTTTCATTCCGAACATGCGCAGCACCGTGACGTGGGAGTGGCCGGCGCCGACCAGCACCACGTCCTTGAGCACGGGATGGGCCATCCCTTTCATGCCGGCCTCTCCGCGCCGACCAGGCGACCCATCGCCGGTTCGCTCGGCGCTTCCGACAGACGCGTCGGCATCGTGTCAATGCGTAATCGTTGACGCAGGCCACGGGAGAAGGCATCGACCGCCATCGACAGCAGCGCCGTGACCAGTATCAGCACGACCGCAACGTCGAGCCTGAATTCGGAGATGGCGGCATCGATGTAATAGCCGAGCGTTGCCACTCCCAAAATACCGAAGATCGCACTCTCGCGCAGGATGATCTCCCATCGGTAAAGCACGTAGGCGAGGAATTGGCCGTAGAGACGCGGCACTGTTTCGTAGCAGTACAGATTGACGCCGCTCGGGGCATCGCGCCGATATTCCAACACGTCGGCGTGACGACCCATCAGATAGCCGACGATGGCGCCGTTGTGGAGCGACAATGCGATGATGGCCGGCAGCATGGAGGGGCCCAGCAACTGGAGCAGCACGTAGACCAGCATGTATTCGGGGGTCGAACGCACGACCACGAGCGCGACGCGCCCGAGCGGCCGTCCGAGCCGGCCGGCAAATTGTCTACAGATGAACGGGAACAAGATCAGTGCGATGACGCCCATGGCCACCAGCGCCACCTGCGAAAGCACCAGCGTCTGGATCACGCCCGGCACCGCCTGCTTGGTAATGATCGGCCACAGCCAGGCGGCGAGGTTCTGCCAGGTCGCGGCCGCGAGCAGATCGGCGTCCCGCAGCGGCGTCGGGATGATGTCGTGGGTCAGAAAGCGGGTGAGGTTGGCGAGCGCGGAGCCGCCGCCGATGGTCTCGGGCAATACCAACACGCTGGCGATGATCAGGATCGGCACCGTCGACGGGCGCGCCCATAGGCGGCGCGTGCCGATCAGAACATAAAAGGTCAATAGCAGCGCGGCCGCCTCCCGGTAGTAGCCCTGCTTGAAGAAAGAATCGAGATGAAAGCCGATGGTCGGTAAACCGACGAACCCCAACACCAGAGTCGAGCGCATGCCGCATTCAAGGCGATAGAGCGTGTAGGTCCAGAATTGCGGTGCGAGCTCAGGAATACGCGCATAAGCGAAGCGGGCAATGATCGATGTTCGCGCCGGCAACACGCGTTCGACCGCCAGGTCGGCCTCCTCGATCATCTCCGCGAATACCTTCGCGAAGATGCCGGAATACGGAATGGCGACGGCAAGAATGCCTGTGGTTGCCGACAGCCCCGCGATTTGGATCAACAGCAATGCCCAAAACAGCTCGTGCACCGAGCGCAGGAACGCGCACAGGATCCGGACGGCGCGCAGCCGTGCGAAGACCAGCGCCAGCAGAAACCCGGTGCTCGCTCCGATCGCGACGCCGAGCACGGCAAACGCGACCGTCCACACCACACTCATCATCTCGATGGAGAAAAGGTCCGGCCGGATCAGCCCGGCTGCGAGGCGGCGCATCTCGGCCCACGGGTTGAGCGCGCTCACCGCGAGGTCGGAGAGCATGAGCGCGACCGCGGCGATCAGCAGGAACAGCCAGCTGACGGACCGATAGCCGAGTTTCGGAAGTGCGAGGCTCGGTGTCGTCATGGCCTGCTGGATCATCCGCCGTAATAGGGGACGAGATCGACGGCGGCGATCGTGCGCGACGGCGCATCGAGCACGATGCGCCCTTCCTCGATCACCACCACGCGATCGGCATGGGCGAGCGCAAGGGAAATATCGTGCATGGCGAAGATCGCGGTGTCGTGGCGCGCGCACAGCTTGCCGAGAATGTCCGCGCCCTGGCGGCGGTCGAGTGCAGACACCGGCTCGTCGCCGATGACGATCGCGCGCTCGTTATAGAACGCGCGGGCGACGGAGGCGCGTTGCTGCTGGCCGCCGGACAGCGTCCCTGCTTGCTCGAACAGCTTGTCGGCGAGCCCCACGAGTTCGAGCGTGTCCTCGACCTCGGCAATGTCGCGGCTCGCCGGCCACACTAAATTTCGTAGATTGTGCCACGTCGAGTGTCGATCGAGCCGGCCCATATAGACGTTATGGAAGACCGATAACGTCTTCACCAGCGCCGCCGCCTGCGGGATCAGCGCGACTTTATCGGCGAGCCGGGCGTGAAGCAGGTTGAGCAGCGTCGACTTGCCGGCGCCGGATCTGCCCATGACCGCGACGCGCTCGCCCGCGTTGATCGTCAGGTTTATATCGTGCAGCACGGCGCGGCCGGCGTAGCCGGCCGATGCCTTGCACAATTCGACCAATGCCGGCACGGCGAGCGCTTCAGTTCAGGAGGTTGGTTACCTTGCCGACTTCCTCAATGGGATCATAGTCGGAATTCTTGGCAGGGATGAACTTCGAGCGGGCGAATTGATCGAGGATAGCCTTGTCGTCGATGGCGAGCAACGCCGCGCGCAGCTTCTCCTTGAACCCCGCGCCATACGTCTTGTCGACATCGCCGCGCACCGTCCATTGGTAGTCGGGAAAGGTCGGCGTCTCCCAGATCACGATGACCTGCGTCGGATCGATCTTGCCGGCTCGCTTGTCGAGCTCCCAAACGGTGAAGTCGAGCACGCCGACCTCGAAGGCGCCGGATTGCACCAGCTGGATCGTCCGACTGTGGTCGCCGGAGAAGCCGACGCGTGCAAAGACTTCGTCGGGACCGCGCCCGAACGCGCTGCGGATGAAATACTCCGGCATCAGTCGACCGGAGGTCGAGGCGCGCGATCCGAAGGTGAACGATTTGCCCGCGATCTCCTTTGGAAACTCCTTGGATGGGGTGAGGCCGGTCTTGGTGTTGGCGATGATGAACGACTTGAATGCCACGTCTTCGGCGCCCTGCGCGATCGCGTCCGAGCCCGGCACCTGGCGGCGGGCCTGCACGCCGGTGAAGCCGCCGAACCAAGCCAATTGCACCTGACCGTTGGTGAACGCGGTCACGGCTGCGGGGTAGCTCTTCACCGGCAAGTACTTCACCGGCACGCCAAGCTTGGTCTGGAGATAGTCGGCGACCCGCGTGAAGCGCTCGACCAGGCGAGTTTCATCCTGGTCAGGTATTGCCGTGAAGACAAAGACCGGTTTGTCTTGCGAGAACGCCGCCCCGCCGTACAAAGACATCGCAAGCGCGAACGCTGCCATCGCCCGTTTCATCGACAACTCCCTTTGGTCTTGACCCAGATCATTGATAAACCTGCCCGATGCGACAGAGGTTCAAAATCGCACCGCAATCGCTTCACATGTTCGTCAGGTCCGTGCCAGCCCGCGAGTTCCGAACCCGCGCGTTCGCCCGGTCCCGGCCCCGGGGTGACGGAGATTTTGGCATGACCTCGTCAATGAGTTTTCTCCACGCAGCCTTTTCGAGCGCCGGTCGAAACAGATGGGCGCGGCGCGCGATCGCGCGATGCACGCGCTCGAGGAACGCGCTATCGGTCTCGATCCGGCGCAGCAGCTGTGCCAGTGCTTCGGTATCCCCGACCGGAAAATAGCCCGGATAGTCGCGTCCAAGCAGGCCAACCGAACCGTCGATGCGCGTAGCCAGCACCGGAACGCCGGCGGCGACAGCTTCGGATATCACGTTTGCTCCACCTTCGCTGAGCGACGACAGAACCATGGCCCGCGCACGGCCGAGCAGACGCCGGACGTCCGCGCGCGGCCTGTCGCCGCGCCAGACGTAGCGTGGATTGGCCGCCATCTCGGCCTTCGCCGCTGCCGCCCATTGCGGCGTCTCGGCGGCGCCAAGATGCACGATGCGAATCCGCGAGCTTGCCGGCAGACGACGCGCGGCCTTGGCGGCGCGGAACGGATCCTTCACCTCGCGCAGATGGCCGATCACGGCGATGTCGAAGCTGGCTCTCCGCCGGAGATGCACACGAGGCAGCGCCACAGCCGACTGATGCACGACGCGAACTTTACCTCGAAACCGTGCGGGCACGCGCCGTCGCACGAGCTCTTGCAGCGCAACGAGTCGATCGGCGCATGCGAGCGAGCGCAAAGTCGGCGCCGGATCGCGATCGATATAGTCGTAGACGTCAGTGCCGCTCAAACCCACGATCAGCGATCGATCGGGGTAAAGCTCGCGAAAGTTCCGGATGCTGTCCGAGCTGCGCCACGCGTGGAGGGCAATCATCAGGTCTGCGGCGGCTCCATTGTATCGATGGGCAATGTGAACGTTATGGCCGAGCTCGCGCAAGATCCGCGTCCAGCGCATGCTCGTGGTCTGGTTTCCGGACCGTGACGACGAACGAGTCGGTGTGATAAGAACGATCTTCATGAACGATAACCTTATACACCGGCCGACGAGCGGCGCCACAGCCGACGAACTCGCGGCTCAGCTCTGCAATGTACGCACGTGCACCCGTCGCGTGACGGACGATCTGTCAATGCAGCGGTTGATGGGACCGATGCTGCCGATCGTCAATCCCATACTCTGGGAGATTGGGCATGTCGGCTGGTTCCACGAATACTGGACGCTTCGTCATGCCCACGGCGGTGCGCCGATCCTCGACCGCGCGGACCGCCTGTGGAATTCGAGCACGGTCGCCCATGCGACCCGCTGGGATCTGGACCTGCCCGACCGCAACGGCGTGTTCGGATATCTGACGGATGTGCTCGAGCATCAACTCGACCGCCTCGGCGGCGGGATCGAACTCCCTGCCTGCTATTTCTACGACCTTTCGATCCGGCACGAGGATATGCACGTCGAGGCGCTCGTCTATACGCGACAGACGCTCGGATATGCGCGGCCGGAAAGTCTTGGGCGTGCGGCAACGCATCGCGCCGGCGCGTGGGGAGGCGACGTCGAGGTGCCCGGCGGGCGCTGGCGGCTCGGCTCGACCGCCGCCGATGGCTTCATCTTCGACAATGAGAAGTGGGCCCACGAGGTCGAGATCGCGCCGTTCCGGATTGCCAAGGCCCCCGTCACGAACGCCGAGTTCGCCGCTTTCATAGACGGCGGCGGCTATCGCCGACGGGAATTCTGGAGCGCGGCGGGCTGGGCCTGGCGCGAGCGCCTCGCCGCCGCGCAGCCGGTCTACTGGCTTAAGCATGACGGCGGCGGCTGGACGTGGCGCCGCTACGACAAAGTCGAGCCGCTGCCGCCGAACGCGCCGGTGACATTCGTCAATTGGTACGAGGCGCAAGCCTGGTGCAACTGGGCCAAGCGCCGGCTTCCGACCGAGGCCGAATGGGAAGCCGCGGCTGTCGGCGAAGCGAGCGCGGACGGCTCCCGCCTGGCCGATAGCAAGCGCCGTTGGCCCTGGGGCGAGGCGGCACCGAACCGCGAACGCGCCAACGTCGATTTCGCCTTCGACAGTCCGCTCGATGTCGCTACCTGCGCCGCCGGCGACAGCGCCTTCGGATGCCGGCAGATGGTCGGCAATGTGTGGGAATGGACGGCCTCGGATTTCGTGCCGTTCCCCGGCTTCGCCGCGGATCCATACGAGGATTATTCGCAGCCGTGGTTCAACACGCGCAAGGTGTTGCGCGGAGGAAGTTTCGCCACCAGTGCACGGCTCGCGCGGCCGGGCTACCGCAACTTCTTCACGCCCGAGCGCAACGACGTCATCGCGGGATTTCGTACCTGCGCGCTGTGAACGAGCTGGCGAGGGCTCGATTCTCCGCATCGCTTTTCTGCAAACGATCGTGCACGCCCTTCGAAAATGCTCAGAGCTCGATGAGATATTTCAGGAACACGGCGATGCCGGTGGCAAGAGCGATCCCAATCAGGATAGCGACTGCCAGCTTAAGCTCCGCACTCCAACTCGCCGCAATGATGCGATCCATCGCAAACGACCCCTGTGGTATCTCGCCGCCGGTATAGGCAAGGCTCGCTAGCGGCCGGCTCCTCTCGGCAGCAAATAGGTCGTGAAGACGCGAGCCGTGCTGGCCGAGGTGTTCTCCTCGCCAAGGAGGGTGCCAGCGGGCGCTGACCAAGCCTCGCCCGCCTTGTGGACCTTGCGCTCGGCACCGATCTGGCACGTGACCTCACCGGCTATGATGATGTTTGCCGTAAAGCCGACGGAAGCCCGCTCTGCGCGCCAGCCGGAAGCGAGGTCGCTCACCTCCTGCACGATGTCCGCTTCGGCAGGCAGGGCCGGCAGAGGAAACCTCGCCTCGTACACGATCGTCGGTTCGAATGGGGAATCCTGCACCGTCGTGGTTTGCGGCGCGCCCGGAGGCAACAGAAAATTGGTGAGGAGGCGAGCCTTGCCCGGCCCGGTATTGCCCGCGGCGTGGACTTGGCCGGAACTGTCGGTCCAGGCTTGTCCGGCTCGATGGGAATGTTCCATGCCGGCGTGCCGCAGGGTGATCTCGCCTTCGAGCACAAGATTGATCGCCTGCCCCCCGTGCGTATGCCACGAGGTCCACGCGCCGGAAGGGAAGTCCACCACGAGCTGTACCACTTCGGCCTGCAGGGGAGCACTCGTGACGTCGAACCGCGACTCCGCGACAACCCTGCGGTCTGCGGGACCGCCGGCATTGAGACTGAGAACGGTAGCCGGGCTCGCGGCCGTCGCGATCGCGATGGTCAGAACCCGCCGCCTCGCATAGTTAGGGCTATTGGGCATAGGGCATCCGTCATTCCTTCAACGGGCCGTCACGATCGTGGTGCAGGCGCTTTCGAGCTTGGGAAGTTCGCGGCTCCTCGCCATCTGCACCTTGAGCTTGCGGCTGCCGCCGCGTACGACCGGACAGTAGGGATCGGGCTCATCGAGCGCGTGCAGCAGCCGCCGACGCCCGGCGCATCCCCCGCCGCAGGATTCGACGTAGCTGCAGCTCCCGCAGCGCGACGGCACGCCGCGCGCAGCGGCAAACGGATCGGTGTTGGTGATATCGGCTCCAAGCTCGAGCAGCAGATCGAGCGGCGCGCCGCCTCCGGGCCAATAAACGCACGGCTGCACCGTCGCGCGCGGCGTCACTCGTACGGTCGCGGCGCCGCAGCCGCCGCGCCGTGCCGGCAGGCCCGCCATCGCGCGCACCAAAGGCTCCCCGATCGCGATCGCGTCGGTGCGGGCAAACAACGCCTCAAATCCCCGCCAATATTCATCATACGTGAGTGCGAAAGCGTCGGACCGTACGGACTGATAAACATTGATACGCAAAGGCGCGTCATACGCCTTGACGATGTCGGCTATCTCGGCAAGACGATCGAAATTCGATCGCATCATGACGGCAATGAAGGTGACCGACACGCCCAAGTCGCGGCAGCGTGCGGCTTGTTTGTGGATGAGGCGCCAGTTTTCAGGGCCACGTTGGCGGTCCTGCTCGGCCTCGGTCGGATAGTCGAGCGAGAACTCGACATCGTGAAAGGCCCTCACCTCCGCGTCGTCCAGCGCAGCAATCGAATAGCCGTTCGAAGTGATCGTCAGCTTGATCGGCTGCGAGCGCAAATAGTCTACAAACTCGGCAAAGTCCGGATGCATGCCATTCTCACCGGTGCCGAGATTCACCGAACGCACCGGCAAGCTCTTCATCACCGCCCGGACTTGTTCGAGCGACAAGCGGTCGAGCCTCGTCGGATCGCGATAGCAGAACGCGCACGCCAGATTGCATTCGTTGGTAAGCCCGAGGCCGAGTGCAAATCTGCGCTCCGTCACGGTCCCGGTCGAGCTGTCGCGAGATTGTGATGCAGAAATGACCATGACCGTTACGCCCCTCGTGCTAGACGCTTGACGAAACCATACTCTCGGTCATTCTCGCTGCGATGACCTTAGCGGTGGGGCTCCAGCCAGACCAGCAGCCCGAACGTCGCAACGATCACGTTACAGTGTACGAAGAGAGGTTCGAGCCGCTCACGAGCGCCTTTGCGCTGTCCGCAATTGTCGTTGGTATGGCCCAAAGTCCACGTCACTGCGCCAAGGCGGGCATACCAAGGCGGGCATAATCGGGTACGAGCAAAGCGCGAGACGAGTCTAAGCTTAAGCTCGACGGCGCCGTGGTGGCACAAATTCCCGCGCCTGCGCGGGCCGGCACCCGCGAGGTCGCATCGCCGGAGACGTCCCATGCCGAATCCGCTCTCTGATTTCTGGGATTTCGTGATCGGGAACACCGATGATCACAACGCCCTCGGCGTTTGGAAGTATCTTTTCGTTGCGCTGTTCTTGGCGCTCATCGTCGCGAGCGTCGTGATCGCCATCAAGAACTGGCAGGAGGACCCCTCCCAGCGCACGGGATCGCACCTTGGCACTTGGTTCGTGCGCGTGCTCGTGGGGGGAATGTGGTTTCAAGGGATGCTGTGGAAGCTACCCCTGCCGGTCTCGGGCGGTTTGCAATACTGGACCGAACAGATGGCCAACCGTGCTGCGTTCGAGTTTCATCGCGAGTTGGTGACCGCGGTCTATCTTCCCTATCTCTATATCCTCAATCCCATCATCTTTCTTGCCGAGCTCACTTTTGCCGTGTCGCTCATTCTCGGGCTCGGCGTACGTCTCATCGGCGTGCTTGGCATCATATTCGTGCTGCACCTGTGGCTCGGCATTTACCGGCCCGGCAGTCCCGCGGAGTGGCCGTGGTCTTACATATTCCTTGCGATGGTGATGTTTTTCTTTGCGCTGCACGCCGCCGGTCGAAGCCTTGGCCTTGATGCCTGGCTGCGCCGCAACGTGGCAGCTGTGCGTGATAGAAAGGGCTTTCTCGGCACGCTGCTCAATATCGTCGGCTAACCGCCGACCACACGCAACCTACCTTCCGCTGCGCAGCCGTGCGAGCAGCTCCGCCGTTGGCCATCCGTCGGCGGGCAGGCCGAACTTGATCTGCGTGTCGCGGATGGCGACGCGGCTCTTGAGGCCGAGCACGCCGTCGATGCGGCCGACGTCGTAGCCGCGCTTTTCCAGAAGCTGCTGCAGCTCGCGGGTTTCCTCGAAGGTGATTTTCGGAATGTTCGGGCTGCCCCGGTTCATGGCCGGCGCGCCGTCGAGGCGCGTGGCGTAGTAGGCTGCCGTCAAAGAATAGTTGAGTGATTGGTTCCACTTCAGATAGGCCTGAAAATTGTCGTAGGCGAGGAAAGTGGGTCCGAACCGTCCCAAAGGCAGCACCACCGACGCCGGCATGTTGTCGTTCGGCAATGGCTTGCCGTCGGCACGCGTCACGCCCCAGGCCGCCCACTGCGAGCGCGGATGTTGGATCGAGAGGTCGGCCTCCTTCCACGGCAGGTTCGCGGGGACGCGCACCTCCTGCAACCATGGCTCGCCGCGCTTCCAGCCGAGATGGACGAGATATTTTCCGCTTGAGCCGATCACGTCGGCCGTGCTCTTGATCAGATTGCGTCTGCCGTCGCCGTCGTAGTCGATGGCATGCGCCATGTATTCGGACGGCATCATCTGCGTCTGCCCGAGCTCGCCCGCCCAGGAGCCGATCATTTCATCCGCGCGCAGGTCGCCGCGTTCGATCAAGCGCAGCGCATCGAACAGATGCCCGCGGAACATGTCCGGACGGCGGCAGTCGTAGGCGAGGGTGGCAAGCGATTTGATCGCCTGGTCCTTGCCCTGGCCGGCGCCGAAATCGCTCTCCAGCCCCCAGAAGGCGGTGATGACCGAGGCCGGCACGCCGAAGTCCTTTTCCTCGCGCGCAAAGGTCGCCTGGTGCTTCTTCATTTGGGCGGCCCCGTTGGGGAGGCGTCCGCCGGCCAGCATCTTGTCGGAAATTTCGAGGAAGTTCTGGGCGAAGAAGCGTTGCCCGCGGTCGATATTGATGATGCGCTGATCGAGCACCAGGTAGGGAGAAGCCGCCGCGATGGTGGCCTGCGAAATGCCTTTGGCTGCCGCTTCCTTCTTGAAGTTGGCGAGCCAAAGCTCGAAGGCAGCGGTGTTGCGGCAATTGGCTTGGCCGAACGCCGCCGTCGGGGCCGCCATCAGCAGCACCGCCAGCACAGCCCAAGTTTGTCGCATCGCTTGCATCGTCACTGTCCGCGTTGGCTCCGCCGTGCTTTGCGCGCTCGCTGCCCGATTCCCGACGCCGAGCTTCGGCAGGGCACTTCTTGCTCGTGCGCAGGGCACTTCTTGCTCGTGCAATGGCAACTCGCCTATTCTGATCGAGGGCTCGCCTGAAAGGGCGGAGCTTAGTATGAATTATCGGCGCATGGCTTAGAGACGACGAATTTTCGACAACATCATGACGTCGCGATAATCCAGGCGGAGACAGGACCATGCGACTTGATGCCTTGATTGCGCTCAGCATCGGCTCGACGCTGGCGCTTGGCGGGTCGGCGCTGGCGCAGCAAGCCGCGCCTCCCCCTGCGCCGCCCCCCGACTATGGCCCGCCGATCACCAATGAACAGGCAAAGGCCGTCGCCGCCGCCGCGCTTGCCGAGGCCAAGAAAAGCAATTCGCCTATGGCGTTCGCGATCGTGGGACCGGCCGGCGAGCTCGTCTATTTCGAGAAGATGGACGGCACCCAGCTGGCGTCGGTCGAGATTGCTCAGAGCAAGGCGCGCACCGCCGTGCTGTTCCGTCGTCCGAGCAAAGCGTTCGCGGATCAGTATGCCGCGGGCAATAGGGCATTCACGACCTTTCCGGAAAAGCCGGTGGCATCCGAAGGCGGCGTTCCGATTATCGTGGACGGCAAGATCATCGGCGCGATCGGGGCAAGCGGCGGCACCGATTAGCAAGGCGGCGTGGCAGCGCCGCGATAATCCAGCTGGAGAGAGGACCATGCGACTTGATGTCTTGATTGTGCTCAGTATCGCCTCGACGCTGACGCTCGGCGGCACGGCGCTGGCGCAGCAACCGGCGCCTTCCCCTACTTCCCCCGCGCCGCCCGCCGACTATGGGCCGCCCATCACCAATGAGCAGGCAAAGACCGTCGCCGCCGCCGCGCTCGCCGAGGCCAAGAAAAACAATTGGCGCATGGCGTTCGCGATCGTGGGCCCGGCCGGCGAACTCGTCTATTTCGAGAAGATGGACGGCACCCAGCTGGCGTCGGTCGAGATTTCCCAGGGCAAGGCGCGCACCGCCGTGCTGTTCCGTCGCCCGAGCAAAGCGTTCGCGGATCAGTATGCTGCGGGCAATACCGCGTTCACGACCTTTCCGGAAAAGCCGGTGGCATCCGAAGGCGGCGTTCCGATTATCGTCAGCGGCAAGATCATCGGCGCGATCGGGACGAGCGGGGGCACCGGCCAGCAAGACGGCATCGCGGCGGCCGCGGGCGCAAGCGCGGCGAAATAGGCGAGCGCCACAACGACGGCGCGCGCGACGGCGATACGGGCCCGGCTCCACGTCATAAGTCTATAGAAACTCTTGATTTTCGCCGGAGCCCGTGCCGCAGGCTCACGTCACATAAAATATCCGCGAGCCGCAACCCAACTTTCCCCATTCACGTAGAATGAAGGAACAATCGATACCCCCAAGCGGTTTCCCGTCACCTAACGCCTCTCGATTTCTCCAACCCGGGAAAGGGCATGCCGCCCGCGACCTCGTCACCCGTCCTTCGTCGCCGCCGTGACGAAGGTGATGCCGCAACAATCCTACGAGCCACGCCGACCGATCCTCGGACCACTTGGCGCGATGCGTTCCGCGCGGTGCGCGCGGAAACGGAGCGCCGCGCCGCGCCCTTGAGCGCCGAGGATCAGGTGGTGCAGTCGATGCCCGATGCAAGCCCGACCAAGTGGCACCGGGCGCATACGGCCTGGTTCTTCGAGCAGTTTCTCCTGCTGCCGCATCTTGTCGGCTATCGCGTCTTCGATGAGCGGTTCGCCTATCTCTTCAACTCGTACTATGTGGCGGCTGGGCCGCGCCACGCGCGGCCCAAGCGCGGGCTCATCACGCGGCCGGACTGCGAGCGCGTCACCGCGTTTCGCGCCCATGTCGACGCGGGAGTGGAGCGCCTGCTCGCCGGCGCCGACGATTCGCAACTGGCCGAGGTGGTGCGCATCCTCGAGATCGGCCTCCATCACGAGCAGCAGCATCAGGAGCTCATCCTCACCGACATCCTCAACGCCTTCGCGCAAAATCCGGTGGCGCCCAGCTACGACGCCGATTGGCGTCCGCCGTCTGCGTCATCCGCGTCGGGCGGATTTGTCGCGTTGCCCTCCGGCATCCACGGCATTGGCTTTGCGGGCGAAGGCTATTGTTTCGATAACGAGCGGCCGGCGCACCGAGTCTTGCTGCAGCCGGCGTGCATCGGGCGCGGTCTCGTGTCCAATGCGCAATGGCTCGAATTCATGGCCGACGGCGGCTATGCGACGCCGTCGTTGTGGCTCTCCGACGGATGGGCGACGGTCGAGGCGGAAGGCTGGGACGCGCCCGGCTATTGGCGCAAGCGCGATGGCGCGTGGTACGCCCTCACGCTCGGCGGGCTGCGCCCGGTCGATCCGGACGCGGCGGTTGTGCACGTGAGCTATTTCGAGGCGGACGCCTTCGCGCGCTGGGTCGGCAAGCATTTGCCGACCGAGGCGGAATGGGAAGTGGCGGCGCGCGCAAATCTCCTCCATGACGCCTTCGGCATCCTGTGGCAGTGGACGCGCAGCGCTTACTTGCCCTATCCGGGCTACCGCGCCGCGGACGGCGCGCTCGGCGAGTACAACGGCAAATTCATGATCAACCAAATGGTCTTGCGTGGAAGCTCGCACGCGACGCCCGCCGGCCATGCGCGCGCGAGCTATCGCAATTTCTTCTATCCGTCGGCGCGCTGGCAGTTCAGCGGGCTGAGACTCTTGGACTATGTGTGATGAATGCGCGTGCCAACGCGCGACGACCGGAGTTGAAGATGGCTGCGCAGTTCCAGGCTGCTCTTCGCTACGAAGGCGCCGAGGCGGGTTCGTCGTTTGCGGGCGACGTCATTGCCGGCTTGACGGCGCGGCCCAAGCGGCTCTCCCCGAAATACTTCTACGACGAGATCGGCGCGCAATTGTTCGAGGATATCACGGCATTGCCGGAATATTACCTGACGCGTTGCGAGCTCGAGATCCTGCGCGAGCGGGCGCCTGACATCGCGCGCTTTTTTCCCGCGGACTCGGCGTTGGTCGAATTCGGCAGCGGCTCGAGCAAGAAGGTGAGGATGCTGCTGGCGGCGGCGCCGACGATCGCGGCCTATGTGCCGGTCGACATTTCCTCGCAGATGCTCATTCAAGAGGCGGAAGAGCTTCGACGCGATCATCCGCGCCTGGCGGTGCTCCCGGTCGTGGCCGACTTCACCCAGCCGTTCTCGTTGCCGGCCGCGGCCGCGGGGATGCCCCATACCGGATTCTTCCCCGGATCGACCATCGGCAATTTCGAGCCGCATGAAGCCTCCTCGTTCCTGCGCCACGCCGGGCGCATGCTGGGACGCGGCGCAGCCTTGATCATCGGGGTCGACCTGGTGAAGGAGGCGAGCATTCTCAACGCCGCCTACAATGACGCGGCGGGCCTGACGGCGAAGTTCAACCTCAACCTGCTCGCGCGCATCAATCGCGAGCTCAACGGCGATTTCGATCTCGCGAGCTTCGACCATCATGCTTTCTACAATCGCGAGCGCCACCGCATCGAGATGCACCTCGTCAGCAAGAAGCGTCAGAAGGTCAGCGTGGCGGGACGCGTCATCGAATTCCGCGCCGGAGAGGCGATCCACACCGAGAACAGCTATAAATACACGCTCGAGTATTTTACTGCCTTGGCGCGCGGATCGGGATGGATTCCGGTCGCCGCATGGACCGACACCGGCGCAAATTTTTCCATCCATGCGCTGGCGTTCGAGGACCGCTGAGGCCCTTTTCGTAGGGTGGGCAAAGCGAAGCGTGCCCACAGGTCTTTCCCGGCATTGACGAGCGTCGCGTGGGCAGGGCGCGCCAAGCGCGCGCCTTTGCCCACCCTACCGCCTCTGGACTATAAACACGCTCTTCCAATCGAATTGAACGCCTATGCCGATCTGCGAAGCCGACCCCTGGCGCCTGCAATATTTCGAACGCGCTGACTGTCCGCCGGACGTGAATATTCCGACCGAAGACAGCGACGCCTGGCTTTGGTATCCGGATCATCGCTGGGTCTACGACAAGATCGCGATCGCGTTGAGCCAGGGTCTCGATGCCGGACCGCACGGCGTGCCGCCCCCGCGCTTTCCCGTGTTCTCCAAGCCGATCACCAACCTCAAGGGCATGGGGATTGCGAGCCGCGTCCTCTCCTCGCAAGCGGAGTACGAAGCGAGCCTCACGCCCGGGCACATGTGGATGACGCTCCTCAATGGCCGCCATGTCAGCTCGGACGTGGCGGTCGTCGACGGCGAGCCGCGCTGGTGGCGCCACGTCACCGGAGAGCCCAGCGGGGAAGGCACCTTCGATCATTGGACCGTGCACGCCGCGCGCGATGGCGGCATCGAGGATTATTGCGGCGCGTGGATCCGACGGCATCTCAAGGGCTATACCGGCATCCTCAACACCGAGACCATCGGCGGTCGCATGATCGAGGTGCATCTGCGCATGAGCGATCAATGGCCGGACCTCTATGGCGCCGGCTGGGTCGACGCGCTCGTGCGCCTCTACGGGGAGCGGCGATGGGACTTCGCCGATCACGACCGGCGCGACGGATACAGCGTGGTGTTGTTCGGGCCGCATGGCCCGCGCTATCGCCACCCGCCGGGAGCGCTCGCCACACAGGTGCGGCAGATGCCCGGCGTTTCGAGCGTGCAGATCACGTTTCACGAGGACAAGGAACCCGAGCGCCATGCCATGCCTCCCGGCGGCTTTCGTCTCGCCATCGTCAACGCATTTGACCTGCAAGCCGGCCGCGCGGGGCGCGAGATGCTGCGGACGCATTTCCTCGCCCGCGCGGCGTGATCGTTCTCGTCGTAGGGTGGGCAACGGCGCTCGATGCCGTGCCCCATATCGACGTTGCGCTCTACGCCTTTGCCCACCCCACCGCCTGTTGGTAAAAGGACGGCGAAATCAAGCGAGGAAGTGACCCATGAAAATCGTCGGTTTCGAAGCCAATGGCGCGCTGCATCTCGGCGTGGTCGAGGGCGATCAGGTGATCGATCTGCAAGCGGTCGACAAGACCATACCCGGCGACCTGGGCGAATGTCTGCGCCGCAACAACGGCGACCTGTCGCCGCTCAAGGACGCGGCCAAGCGCGCGCCCGCGGGTGCGCGCCGCCCGCTCAAGGGTCTGACCTACGCCTTGCCGGTGGCGGCGCCGGGCAAAGTCCTCTGCCTCGGCCTCAACTATCTCGAACACGTCAAGGAAGGCTCGCAGCGCGACAATATTCCCAAATTCCCGACCATCTTCATGCGCGGCCGCACGTCCCTCGTGCCGCACGGCCAACCGATCATCCGGCCGAAGGCCTCCGAGACGCTCGACTATGAAGCCGAGCTCATCTTCATCGTCGGCAAGCGGGCGAAGCACCTCACGGCTGCGAATGCATATTCGTGCATTGCCGGATATTCCTGCGGCAACGAAGGCTCGGTGCGCGAATATCAACGCAAGACCACGCAATGGGACATGGGCAAGAATTTCGACCGCACCGGCGGTTTCGGCCCGTGGATGGTCACGGCCGACGAGTTGCCGGCCGGCGGCAAAGCCTTGAAAATCCAGACCCGGCTCAACGGGCAGGTCATGCAGTCGGATAACACCGACAACATGATGTTCCCGGTTGCCGAGACCATCGCCTATGTCACGCAGGGCATGACGCTCGAGCCGGGCGATATCGTCTTCACCGGCACGCCCTCCGGCGTCGGCCATGCCCGCAAGCCGAACCCGGTCTGGATGAAGCAGGGCGATACCTGCGAGATCGACATCGAGGGCGTCGGCGTGCTCGTAAACCCGATCGAGAACGAGAAGTAGGGGGAGACCACCTTCTCCCACACGGAGTGCGCGGCGCGGTCAGAGCAGCACCCGCGGAGCTCGTCGCAATGCGAGCCTTGATGCTTTCAGACAAGCTGGAGATTGTCATGGCCACCTTGAATGTTGTCTCGATCTGCGGCTCGCTCCGCAAAGGGTCCTTCAACGCCATGGTGCAGCGGCTGTTGCCGTCGTTCGCGCCCGACGGCATGACCATCAAGCCCGCTCCATCCTTTGCCGAGTTTCCGCTGTACAACGCCGATATCCAGAACTCGACCGGCTTTCCGGCGCCGGTCAATGCGCTCGCCGATGCCATCCGCGCGGCGGACGGGGTGATTTTCTGCACGCCGGAATACAATTTCAGCATTCCCGGCGGCCTGAAGAACGCGATCGACTGGGTGTCGCGGCTGCAGAACCAGCCCTTCGCCGGCAAGCCTGTGGCGCTGCAATCGGTTTCGCCCGGACCCGTCGGCGGCGCGCGCGTGCAGTACGATCTGCGCAAGTCGATGATGTTTCTCGACGCCTTCACGCTCAACAAGCCGGAGATTTTCATCGGCAACTGCGCGGCGAAACTCGATGAGAAGACCGGCGAGCTCAAGGACGAGGCCACGCGCGGCTTCATCAAACAGCAGCTGGCGTCGTTTGCGACCTTCATCGCGCGGGTGGCCGCGAAAAGCTGAAGGCGCACGGGCCTCGAAATCTCCCGTCACAACCTTGCCCGGACCGGCCGATCCGGTATCAATTTGCGTTCGGCATCGCATCGGCGCGCGCCTCGCGCCTGGGGGGATAAATCGTGGCTGACAGGCAACTCGATGTGCTCGTGATCTGCGGCTCGTTGCGCAAAGGCTCCTATAACGCGGCGCTCGCGCGCACCTTGCCGGCGCTGGCGCCGGCGGGAATGAAGCTTCGCCCGGCGCCGCCGTTCGCGACGTTTCCGATCTACAATTTCGACATCCAGGACGCGACCGGCTTCCCGGCCGATGTGAACGCCTGGGCGGACGCCATCCGCAGCGCCGACGGGCTGATCATCGTGTCACCCGAATACAATTGGTCGATCCCCGGCGGCCTGAAGAATGCGATCGATTGGGTGTCGCGCATGAAGCAGCAGCCGTTCAAGGACAAGCCGGTGGCGCTGCAGTCGGCCGCCGGCGGCATCCTCGGCGGCTCGCGCATGCAATATCACCTGCGGCAGTCGCTGACCTCGGTCGACGTCATCTTGTTCGGCCGGCCCGAGGTCATCGTCACGTTCGCCGCGCAGAAATTCGACGAGAAGACGCTCGAGCTCAAGGATGAGACGGCCATCGGCATGATCAAGCAGCAGCTCGCGGAGTTCGAAAAATTCATCCGGCGCGTGAGCCCGAAGGAGTAAGCCCATGGCGAGGCTGTCCGGCCGCACGGCGATCGTCACCGGCGGGGCGAAAGGCATTGGCCGGCATTACGCGCGGGCGCTCGCCGCCGAGGGCGCGTGCGTGATGATCGCCGACATCGCCGACGGCAAGGAACTGGCGCGGGAGATCGCCGCCGAGCACGGGGCGAATTCGGTGACCAGCGCCATCGCCGACGTCAGCGACGAAACCTCGGTCAAGGCGCTGGTCGCAGCCACCGTCGAGCGCTTCGGCAAGATCGACGTGCTGGTGAACAATGCCGCGCTTTTCGCGCCGCTGCAGGAAACGAAGTGTACCGAGATCGACGGCGAGCTGTGGGACAAGGTGATGGCGGTCAATCTGCGCGGGCCGTTCTTGATGGTCAAGCACGTCGCCCCGCATATGATCGCCCAGGGCTACGGCAAGATCATCAATATCGGCTCCGGCACCGCCTTTCGCGGCATCCCGTGGATGCTGCACTACGTCACCAGCAAGGGCGGCATCATGGCGTTCACGCGCGCGCTCGCGCGCGAGCTCGGCGAACACGGCATCCGCGTCAACACGCTGGCGCCGGGCTTCACCTTGAGCGACACGGTGATGCGCGAGAATCCAGGTCACGTTGAGACCGCGCGCGACCGCGCCGTCCAATCGCGCTCGCTGCGGCGGGACGAGCATCCCCAGGACCTCCTGGGGGCGCTCGTTTTCCTGTCGTCGGCGGAGAGCGATTTCGTCACCGGGCAGACGCTCGCGGTCGATGGCGGCAACGTGAATACCTGATATTCGGCGCTTCAAACGGGAGATAGTTTCATTATATACTAATTCCCAGTTTTGGATTATTCTAATCTGATCGCCCCAATCGACCGAAGGGAGAGCGCCATGGCAAGCGCGACCGCCAGCAAGCGAGCCGAGAGCAAGGCCCCGGGCCCCAAGCACAACATCGAGGCCATGCGGCAGGCGTATTACGAGCGCATCGCCAAGCACGACATGACGCCGCTGTGGAAGGTGATGAAGAACGTCGTCACCAAGGAGCCACTGACGCGCTGCGCGCCGGTGATCTGGCACTACGACGACATCAAGCGCCTGGTGATGGAATCGGGCGCGCTGATCACCGCCGAGGAGGCCGAACGGCGCGTGCTGATCCTTGAAAATCCCGGCATGCGCGGCGAATCCAAGGCCACCAACACGCTGTTCGCCGGCGTCCAAATGATCCTCCCGGGCGAGGTCGCTCCCGCCCACCGCCACGTCTCCTCGGCCATCCGCTTCGTGCTCGACGGCGAGGGCGCCTATACCGCGGTCGAGGGCGAGAAGGCCTATATGTCGCCCGGCGACTTCGTCATCACCGCCAACTGGGCGCCGCACGACCACGGCAACACTTCCAACAAGCCCATGCTTTGGCTCGACGTGCTCGACTTTCCCCAGGTCAATTTCTTCGAGACCTCGTTCGCCGAGCAGTTCGCCACCGCGACCCAGCCGACCAGCCGGGCGGACGGGGATTCGCTGAGCTTCTACGCGTCGGGTGTGCTGCCCGACGGCGCGCCGGCGGCGCTCAATCGCAGCCCCGTCATCAATTACACCTACGCGCGCACGCGACCGATCATCGAGCGCATGCTGAAGGCGGGCGACGTCGACAAGCGCCATGGCGCGCGCGTGCGCTATGCCAATCCGATCAACGGCGGCCCGGTGCTGCCGACCATGGGTGCGAACCTCGCCCTCTTCCCCAAGGGCTTCAAGGGCGAGAAATACCGCGCCACCGACGGCACCGTTTTCGTCTGCGCCGAAGGGCAGGGCGCCACCACGGTCGACGGCAAGGTGCTGGAATGGGGCCCGAACGACGTGTTCGTGGTGCCGCCATGGAAGCATTACTCCCATCGGGCGGGCAAGGAATCGGTGCTGTTCTCGATCTCCGATCGCCCGGCGCAGGAAGCCCTCGGAATCTGGCGCGAGGATACCGGCCCGCATTAGCGTTCGAGCGTTCGCGGAAATTTTTGCAACCGCAGTAACCGGCGGTAAGCCCGCGCGGCGGGGCGTAAGCTTTCGTCGCGCGCGCATGCGTGGTCCTGAATAATCGCGGCGAACATGGGTCGGCATGATCTCCTTCGTTCATGACCTCCCTGCGCAGCGCGTCGTGTTCGCGCCGGGCGCAGTCGCGCGCGTCGCGGACGAAGCCGCGCGCCTCGGCTTCAACCGCGCGCTGGTGATCGCCACGCCCGGCAGCGGCGCCCGCCTCGGCGGCCGGCTGGTCGAAATACTGGGTGCGCGGGCGGCGGGGCTGCATGCTCAGGCCTCGCTGCACGTGCCCAAGCCGGTGGCGGAGGCGGGGGTGGCGGCCGCGCGCGCCGGCGCGGATGGCCTCGTCGCGGCCGGCGGCGGCGCCGCCATCGGGCTTGCCAAGATCATCGCGCGCGACCTCGGCCTCCCGATCATGTCGGTGCCGACCACCTATTCCGGATCGGAAGCGACTGCGATCTGGGGAATGAGCGAGGGCGAGCGGAAATTCACCGGCAAGGACGCCCGCGTGCTGCCACGCACCATCGTCTACGACCCGGAGCTCACACTCGCGCTGCCGGCGGCGGTGAGCGCCGCGAGCGGCATGAACGCCATCGCCCATTGCGTCGAGGGGTTATGGGTTGGCGACCGCACGCCGTTTTTGATGGCGCTTGCGAGCGACGCGGCGCGCCGCTTCGCCGCGCATCTGCCGCGCGTCGTCGCCGACGGCGGCGACCGCGAGGCACGCGCGGAATGTCTCGTCGCCGCCTGGCTTGCCGGCGTGGTGCTCGCCTCAGGCACCGGCCTGCAGCACAAGCTCGCGCACGTGCTCGGCGGCCTCGGCCTGCCGCACGCCGAGACCCACGCGATCATCCTTCCCCATGTCACCCGCTTCAACCTTGCGGCGGCGCCGGAGGCGCGAGCGCGCCTCGCGGCCGCGCTCGGCGGCGATGGCGCGGATCGCCTCGGCGCCCTGCTGCGCAGCTTTCCGATCCCGCAACACCTGCTCGACGTCGGGTTCGATCGCGCCAAGACCGACTTCGTCGCACAGGAAGTCGAGGCGATGGCGATCAGCGTGCCGCGCAAGGTGTCGGCCGAGGATGTGCGCACGCTGCTCGCGGCGGCGTATTGAAACGCTGGCATGACCTTGATGACTGCGGCGGCCGCAGACCCGAGTGTTGAGCCGTCTGCGCGTCAGCCCCCTGCGGGCGGCGGCTCGACCTGGAACCCCTCGCCGGCCGCGAGCGCGATCCGGCGCTGCGCCACCGCCTCGGCCCAGCGCGCGGTGCGCAGCGAGCCGCCGAAGGAAAAGAAATGCGGCGCGATCTCGCCGAGGTGCTTGTCGGCGCGCGCCTGCGCCAGCGCGCGCACCAAGCCATCGGGCGCCGACATGGCGAACAGCTGCCGCAGCAGGCCGGCCTGGCGGGCGAGCCCCTGGGCGGAGGCCCGCACGCCGCAGTGCTTCGCGTAGCGCAGTAGCGTGGCGAGATTGGTCGGACCGGCAAGGCCGACCCGCACCGGATGTTCGACCCCGAACTCGCGCAACCGGGCGATCCATTGCAGGATCGCCTGGGCATCGAAGCAGAACTGGGTGACGATGTGGACCGCCATGCCGGTCGTTTCCGCCGACTGGATCTTGTCCGCGAGCGAACGGTCGAGGTCCTGCTGCGATATGCGCGGATGGCCGTCGGGATAGGCGGCGATGGCGA
This sequence comes from Pseudomonadota bacterium, assembly GCA_046725125.1. Taxonomy (GTDB): domain Bacteria; phylum Pseudomonadota; class Alphaproteobacteria; order Rhizobiales; family Xanthobacteraceae; genus VAZQ01. The sequence continues at coordinate 22,323 of JBKOXY010000275.1, forward strand.
TCCCCGTGATGCCGTGACGCTGCAGCGCGCCGCCGTCGATCACCTCGATGGCGCTGCGGAAGTCGCCGGCGGGCTCGTCGTGATCGCCCGCGATCACCAGCACGCGCGCCACCCCCGCCTCGCCCCTGAGGCGGGCGAGAAAATCATCAAGCTCGCGCGCGGTCGCAAAGCCGCGCACGGCAAGGTGCGGCACCGGCTCGAAGCCGGCCTTGCGCAGCCGCGCCGCGGCGTCGATCGCCTCGTGCACGGGTCGCCGCGGCACCGCGCTGACATAGACGCTGGTGCCGGCTGGAGCGATGTCGGCCAGAGCGGCGACGTCGTCGGCGGACGGCCGCGTCGCTTCGAGCGAGAAGCCGGCCATGAAATCCGCGATCGCTTCGATCGGATCGGCGCGATCCTCGATCGTGGTCATGACGGAAGCCATGTCATTCACTCGCGGCGGCGCGAGATCACGTAGGATTCGTCGTAGAACCAGAGCGCGCCGTGCTCGCGCAAAACGTCGCGCGTCGATTCGAGGTAACGTCCGTCGGCGACGACATCGCCGAGCCGGTCGTCCTCGACCTGCGCCACGTAGATCGCCGCGTTCCAGGCCGCAAACAGCGTCGAGGTGCCGATCGACTGGTCCGAAATCTCGCTCGGCAACGTGTGCATGTCGTAGCGGAACAGCGAGCGGTTGTCGGCATAGGCGTTGAAGTTGAGGTCGCGGCCGGCGGGGCCGAGCTCGTGCTTCACCGCTTTCATGACCTGGTGGCGGTCGTGGATGAACGGATTGTCGCCCGGCCAGATGCGCTGGATGATATCCATGCCCGGATCGTTGCCGTGGGAATGGATGGCGATCAGCCTGCCGCCCGCTCCGAGCGCCTTGGCAAGCGGCGCGATCACGCGCTTGGCCTTGAAGTCGAGCGGCGAGCGCGCGCGGTAGGGCTGCGAGGCGATGACGAGGTCGTAGTTGGCGACCGTGCCGCCGGGACGCGGGATGATCGGGTCGAGCAGGAATTTGTGGTCCTCGCGATAGAGCACCAGCACCACCGGCCGCTCGTAGACCGGGTTGCCGGTCTTGGGGCTCACCCCGGCCTTCCAGTTCTGCGACAGGAACGGCACCAGATCGGTGATCTGCTGCTCGAAGCGATAGGCCGAATCGCCGGAGAGCGGCACTTCGTGCCAGACCATGCTCGAGGCCGCCGACAGCGACTTGACCGCGAGCCAGGGCGCGTCGGCGTAGGCGAAGTTGGTCAGCACCAGCACCGTTGCCGGATGCTCGAAGAAGCGGTCGGACATCTTCTGCAACGCCAGGCGGACGTCCTCGAGGCTGATCTCCTTGCCCACCACGTAGAAGGGCGTGTGCGGAAAGCGGTCGTGCATCGCGCGCATCACCCGCAGCAGCACGGTGCCGTCGCCGACGCCGGCGTCGAACACGCGCAGCGCCGGCGGGCGCGGATGCACATTGGCCAGCTCGAGCGCCACGCGGCTCGCGACCACCCATTTTTCGCTGCAGGTATTGACGAACAGCAGGTACTTCTGCCGGTTGTCGAAGAAGCGGAAGTTGCGCTGTGGATCGCGTTGGCCGGCAGGCGTCGGCGCCGGTGCGGGCGGGGTGACGGCAGGGCGCGGCTCGCGCGCGCGCTCGATGACGGCGGGACGCGCAACCGCGGTCCGGTTGGTCTCCATGAAGCCGCGGATGCGGTCGAGCGTCTCGGTGGTGATGCGGCCGCCGTTGCGCAGCCGCGCGGTGAGCTTGCCGTCGTTGACGGCGCGCCGGCCGAAGGTCGACTCCGCAAGTCCGCTGTGCCGGCAATAGTCGGCGATTTCCTGCAGCAGGTCCTGCGCGTTCATGGGCTTAACGCCTCGACGTTTCGCTCCGACCTGCGCGTGCCGCGCTTGAGGGGCGGCTTGGGATGGGCGCAGGAACCGGCCCACAGCGAACCAAGCGCGCCGAGGTCCGTCAACCACAAAAGGTCCCACTTCACAGGTGGGAAGGCAAATGGGAAATATCCCAACGATAGAAAAGGCCGATATTCTCTGTGCGGCGCTGCGGTTTGTGGGCCGCACCAGACGAAATACGTCGGGTCGTGGGAAGTATCCCACAAGATGGTGGGCGGAGCCCGACTTAAGCCGGAACGGAGTTATCGAGCGCGCGCAGCACGGCGGTGGCGATCGCGGCGGTGCCGTCGCCGCCGTCGAATTCGCAAGGCTTGAGCCCCGCGGCAAAGGCGCGGTCGACGGCGGTCTCGATGGCGCGGGCGGCTTGCGCGGCCCCGCCATGGCCGTGACGGTCGGCGAGCCAGTCGAGCATCAGCGCGGCGGAGAGAATCATGGCGGTCGGATTGGCCAGCCCCTTGCCCATGATGTCGGGCGCGGTGCCGTGGCAGGGCTGGAACACCGCGTGCGTGTCGCCGATGTCGGCCGAGGGCGCCATGCCCATGCCGCCGATCAGGCCGGCGGTCAAATCGGAGATGATGTCGCCGAACATGTTCTCCATCACCATCACGTCGAAGTTCCACGGCCGGCGCACCAGCATGGCCGAACATGCGTCGACGTAGAGGCGATCGGTGTCGACGTCGGGATAGCGCGCGGCGCATTCGTCGAACATGCCGCGGAAGAAGGCGTAGGCCTTGAAGGCGTTCGCCTTGTCGACGCAGGTGATGAGGCCGCGTCCTCCGCGCGCCCTCCGGCGGCGCGCTAAGCGAAACGAGAAATCGAACAGCCGCTGCGAGGTCTTGCGGGTGATCACCAGCGTCTCGCGCGCTTCGGTCTCGGTCACCACGCCTTTGCCCATGGAGGCGAACAGGCCCTCGGTCGATTCGCGGATCACGATGAGATCGATGCCGCGCTCGGACGCCCCCACAATCGGACTCGGCACGTTCGGGATCAGCCGGCACGGGCGCACGCCGGCGTAGAGATCGAAGATGAAGCGCAGCTCGACCTGCGGCATGATCTCGGTATTGTCGGGATAGCGGATGTGCGGCAATCCACAGGCGCCGAGCAGGATGGCGTCGGCCTCCTCGCACAGCTTGATCGTGGATGGCGGCATCGACTTGCCGGTGTCGCGATAATGGCCGGCGCCCGCCGGCGCCTCGGTGAAGCGGAATTTCAGCCCCGGCGTCGCCGCCGCGACCTTGTCGAGGACCGCGAGCGCGGGCGCCATGACCTCCGGCCCGATGCCGTCGCCGGGCAGGACCGCGATGTGGAAGCTGTCGTTGGCGAGCATGCGATGCTTGGTGGGTCGGCAAAAGCGACGGTGGATACTGCCACAGTGCGCGCCGCAAGCTCCACCTCTTCCTGGAAGCGGGAGGAGGGAGTGCACCGAGTTTGCGGCACTGAAATCGCTCGAACCGCGCACCGAATCCCAAGCGCGAAGCGTGTCGATTACCCGCGCGGGCTGCTATAAGCATCGCCGCGCACGGTTCATCCCTCATGCCTCGCTTCGCCGCCAATCTGGCCTATCTCTTCACCGAGCGCCCGCTGATCGAGCGGTTCGCGGCCGCGGCTGCGGCCGGCTTTCGGGCGGTCGAGCTGCAATTGCCCTACGACCACGCGCCGTCCGCCGTGAAGGCCGAGCTCGACCGCCACGGCTTGACCATGCTCGGCATCAACACCGCGGCCGGTCAGTCGGCCGCAGGCGAGTTCGGCGTCGCCGCCGTCCCCGGCCGCGAGCGCGAATTCGCTACGCTGTTCAAGCAGGCGCTCGACTACGTCACCGCCATAGGCGGCTGTCAGATCCACTGCCTCGCCGGCAAGGTGCCGCCGGAGCAGCGGCCGGCGGCGGAGATGACCTTCATCAGGAATCTTGCGGCGATCGCCGATGCCGCGCAGGAGAAGAACATCACGCTGTTGATCGAGCCGATCAATCCGCGCGACCGGCCGGACTATTTCCTCACCCGCGCCGAGCAGGCGGCCGACATCATCGCCAAGGTGGAGCGGCCGAACGTGCGCATCCAGTTCGACTTCTATCACGCCCAG